>CAZZGH010000031.1:0-8040 GCA_964653875.1 uncultured Candidatus Saccharibacteria bacterium | reverse complement strand
AAAATATCCAAATTACGGTAACAATGCTTGGGTTGTTTTCCGAGCCATTCCTAAAATAGGGCAAACCGGACATAGAATAAGGAATCCAACCCGAAACTCGAATAATTGGCTGTGGATAAGGGTATTTTCAGGGTCCACTGAACTATGCTAATGTGTTAGTAGTAAACAAGTAGCATGGTTCATATCAAAAAAAACAATCCCAAAGATTTTGCAATTGAGCTCCGGAAAGGAGGTTATTCATATTCAGAAATTCAAAAGTTTTGTCCTGTTCAGAAATCGACCCTTTCTTACTGGTTTCGGGATATAAAATTGTCAGAACCTCAACTGGCGAGGTTGAAAAAAAAGAGGCTTGAAGCAGCTCAAAAAGGTTCCAAAGCAAAAATTTTAAAATCTTCTAAAGCGATTGAAGAAATCCAAAGAACGTCAGTAAAAGATATAGGCAAAATTTCAAAAAGAGAATTGTGGCTGATGGGAGTTGTCTTATATTGGAGAGAAAGATTATTGAACAAGAATGACAGCGATTTTAAAAAAGGGATTCGGTTTACAAGCTCTGATCCGCATTTAATAAAATTATTTCTGAAATGGCTTGGTGACGTTGGGGGGATCAAAAACGAAGAGATTAGTTTTGATATTTTTATCGGAAAAGATAACAAGGATCTGCTTAGTAAGGCCGTTGATTATTGGGCCGGTATAACAGGATTTTCAAATAACAACTTTTCTCGTTATTATGTTTTAAAAAAATCAAAACGTAGTCTTTTAAGAATTCGGGTTAAAGCGAGTTCAATGTTGGCCAGACAGATAGCGGGATGGGTCAATGGAGTTCTGAAGTTCTATGGGGATAACACAGATTACTAAACAGCCATAAACATTAATAAGCTACTTTAATAAAGCTTTTGGGTTTCGGGTCTAAAGGATAATAAAAAAGGAATTTAAAACAGGATTAAACTTTGACAAAAGTTGTTTGTTGGTTTATCATATTTTGGGCGTGCGGAGCCAGTTTTTGTGCTCTGCCGAACGAACCTTAACAAGGGAAAGGGAAAGGAGAAAACATGGGAAAGTGGATATTCGGAGCTGGTGTCGTGGTTCTTGTGGCCATTCTTATTGGTGGCTGCACTGTGGGAGGAACAATTTTGAATTCTTATAATACCCTTGTCACCAAGCGCGAAGCCACTAAGGCCAGTTGGGGACAGGTTGAAAATGTTTATCAGCGCCGAGCTGATCTGGTGCCGAATCTTGTCGAGACGGCACGTGGTTACGCGATTCATGAAAACGAAACTTTTATTGCCGTGACTGAGGCTCGGGCGAAGGTTGGTCAGATCAATATCAAAGCCGATCAGATCCCGGACGCTGCGGCTTTGGCTCAATTCCAACAGGCGTAAGGCGAGCTCTCAAGCGCAATGTCGAGGCTGATGGTAGTTATGGAAAAATATCCAGACCTGAAAGCCAATGAATTGTTCAGGGATCTGATGACCCAAATGGAAGGAACCGAGAACCGCATTACTGTCGAAAGAATGCGCTATAACGAGTCGGCGACGGATTACAACTCAACGAGAAATGTTTTCCCGACTAACATTGTCGCAAACTGGTTCAACTTCGAAGTGTTTCCGTATTTCAAGGCCGAAGAAGGCGCCAACAAAGCACCAAAGGTTGATTTTAAAGATTTGAGGAAGAAGTAATGGCTGAAAAACAAAAACAAGTCTCAGACTTTTTTTCTACCGACCATCTCAATGAGATTAAGGCGGTTATTGCTAGAGTTGAAAGGCAAACCTCCGGAGAAATTCGCGTTCAGATCATTATGGACTGTGACCAGGACCTGAAGCACAAGGTTCACGAGCAGGCTGTCCGCGAATTTGAAAAAACGGGCATGCATAACACCCACGACAAGACAGGCGTATTAATTCTTCTTGTTTTGAACGAGAAGGCATTCGCTATTATCGGCGACTCCGGAATTTATTCCAAGCTTCCGCAGGGATACTGGGATAACATGGCAAAAGCTATGTCTCTTTATTTCAAAGATGGAAACTTCCATGTTGGCATTTGTGCTGTTGTGGAAAGCATCGGAAGGCAATTGGCGAAACATTTTCCAAGAAAAAATGACGACGTTGATGAGTTGTCCGATGAGGTTATTGTGGGAGATAGCAGATAATGGCCAAGAAAAGCTTTCTGATGGTTTGTTTTGTCATTGTGGCCGCCCTTGCATTTGCTGTCCCGAATTATCCTAAACCGGTCGGGCATGTGAATGATTTTGCGAATATCATATCTGACGGAGCCAGACAGCAACTTGAATCTCAGCTTCGAGATTATCGCGAAAAGACATCCATTGAACTGGCCGTGGTAACAGTTCTGTCTTTGGAAGGCAAGACTGTCGAGGATTATACAATCGGACTTGCCCAATCGTGGGGCGTGGGAGATAAAAAGAAGGATAATGGTATTGTCTTGCTAGTTGCTCCCAATGAAAGAAAGATGAGGATAGAAGTCGGGTATGGGATGGAACCTGATTTAACGGATAGCCAATGCGGAAGGATAATCAGGGATGTCATCACCCCCTATTTCAGAGAATCGGTTAGTCAGCCGGATGATGCGATGAAAAACGCTAAATTGACTGAAGGTATAGTTGCCGGTGTCGGCGCGATTCTTTCTGATTTAGGCAACGCGCCGTTTGAAGCGCGTATTGAAGAAAGAAGAATTGCTGCGGAGAAAGCAGCTGCCGAACACAAGTTGCGACACGAACAAATGGTGGCATTTCTTAGTGTCGCTATTCCGGTGGGACTGGTTATTGTTGTAATTATAGTGATCGTTGTGCTGGTTTATAAATGGAACGCAAGGCGCAATCACCTGAAAGAACTTTATTATGAAAACGGTCGTTTACTTAAGAATTGTGAGAAATACATCAAAGAAGCGGAACAAGAGATCCCCCAAGCTCGCGTAAAATTAGAGCAGCTCCAAAGGGATAACCCAAGAGAAGTTTGGGCAGACCTCGCAAACAGCTTGAAAAAATTGCCCACAGACCTTGAAAACCAAAAAAAGCAACTGGTGTCATTAGATAAAGAGCACAGAAATTCTAGCTGGAAGAATTCGGAAATGATTTACGACAAAATTAAAACTCTGCTTGCGGACATTAGTATCTCATCGAATATTTTTGAGGCAGTTGCAAGCAAAATCCGAGAAGTAAATGACGCAAAAACCAAGAGCGGTAAATTAGTTGATTCTATTCCCGGTTCCATCAAGACAGCCCGGAAAGAACTGGATGATAAAGATGTGAAAGATAGAAGTCGTAAATACCTTGATCAGGCCGAAGACAAATATCGGAAGGCCAAAAATTTAGCCGACAGCCAATTGGTCAACTGGCTTGTAGTGGTTGCTCTGCTTGCTGAAGCAATGTCACTTGTGGCCAATGCCAAGTCGCAAGCCAAGTCAGATAGGAAAGATGCCGAAGAAAAACGGCATCCAAAACCGAGGCGAAGTTCTTATGGAAGTGATTCAAGCTACTCAAGTTCTTCAAGTTGGTCATCTTCTGGCTCATCAAGCTTAAGCAGTTTTGGAGGTTTCGGCGGCGGAGGTTTCGGCGGCGGAGGCGCTTCCGGAAGCTGGTAAATTATTCTAAAATGAGGGACTCTCAAGTTGAGGGTCTTTTTGTTTCAACTTGAAATAATTTTTAAGTATACTACAATAACATTATGAATAAATTTACATGGACAATTGTCGGGATAGTCGTGGTCGTGGTTTTATACTCATGGTCTTTATACAACGGCTTGGTAAAAGCAAATGAAAATATTACCGGCCAATGGGCTCAAGTTGAGACCCAGTATCAAAGACGATTTGATTTGATACCTAATTTAGTTAGTTCTGTAAAGGGAATTATGAGTCAGGAAAAACAGGTGTTTGGTGATTTGGCCGAAGCTAGAACTCGATATGCTGGAGCGGTAAACGTAGATGATAAAGTTAAGGCTGCCAATGATGTAGAGAGTTCTCTTGGCAGATTGCTTGTTGTTTTGGAAAATTATCCCCAACTTCGTTCTTCGGAAACAGTTTTGACTTTGATGGCCCAGCTTGAAGGTACGGAAAACAGGATAAGCGTTGAAAGAAGCAGATTCAACGATGCAGTAAGATCTTACAATACAAATATAAAAAGATTCCCTGCGAATGTTTTATCCCCCCTCTACGGGTTTAGTGAAAAGGAATATTTTGAATCTCAACCCGGAACAGAAAAAGTTCCCGGAGTTAACTTCTAAATCGTTTTCAATTCTTTATGATTCGAATGCTTAAAATATTAAGCGGAGTCTTTCTATTCATCCCACTGATTGTTTTTGGTTATCAGAATCCCGGCACTCCAACCGGCTTTGTAAATGATTTCGCAGGGATGCTTACAGCGGAGCAAAGACAATCATTAGAAATAAAAATCAATAGTTTTGAGAAAGATACAAGTAATGAACTATCAGTAGTTATCGTTTCTAATCTTGGCGGAGATACCATAGAAAATTTTGCGGTCAAACTTTTCGAGGATTGGAAAATCGGGAAAAACAAAAAAGACAACGGCATTCTGCTTCTTATCGCCCGCGATGATCGGCAGATGAGGATAGAAGTTGGGTATGGTTTAGAAGGAACCCTGACTGATGCTCAAAGTTTTTGGTTAATACAAAGTGTTCTAAAACCTGCTTTTCAAAAAGGAGATTATTTTGGAGGCATCAATAGCGGAGTGGACGGCATTATTTCCATAACAAAAGGAGAGTTTAATCCCGATACAAATTCTGATGGAAAGGGTTTTAATGCCAATTCTTTTTTCTCTTTAGCTTGGATGTTGTGGATATTTCTTATGTGGATAGGAAGTATTTTAGCTCGTTCTAAGTCCTGGTGGGGAGGGGGGATTGTTGGCGGCATTGCTGCTCTTATTATCGGTTTTATCTTTGCTCTAATTTCTGGGCTGATTTCAGCTTTAATTTTGATACCTCTAGGTCTTTGGTTTGATTACGTTGTTTCTAAAAAGTACATCTCGGCGAAAGAAACCGGACAAACGTTGCCTTGGTGGGTAGGTGGCCGAGGCGGTTCAGGGTCGGGCGGTGGCGGATTTGGGGGTTTTGGCGGCGGACGTTCCGGTGGCGGAGGTTCTTCTGGAAACTGGTAGTCAAATTAAATTATGGTTGACATTTAATATCTGACGGCGGATAATTTCAAAAGCGTACTTTGAAAACTCAAAGGATAAGAAATGAAGCGATTTGCCGCTGTCGCCGTGTTCGTGATTGCATTTTTGACTGTCATCATCCCGACCAAAGCCGATGAGGGGATGTGGCTTCTTAATAATCTGCCCCTCGAACAGCTTAGAGATAAATATAATTTTGTACCGACTTCAGAATGGGTAGAGCATGTTCAAAAAAGTTCCGCTCGTTTGCCCAATTGTTCGTCGTCTTTTGTTTCTTCCGATGGTCTCGTTTTCACCAACGGCCATTGTGCCGAAGAAGCGGTTCAAACTTTAAGCACTCCCCAAAATAATTTGTATGAAAAGGGTTTTTACGCCCGGACATATGTCCAAGAGTTGAAGACAGACAGAACGCTTAGAGTTTTGATGACAACGGAAGACGTGACCAAGCAAGTTAACGAGGCAATAGCTAAAGATGTCTCCAGCAATCCGGCGGTTGCCCGCGAAAAAGCTGTCGTTAACATTCAACGCATTTCTTCTCAATCCTCTGGTCTCCTTTGCGAAGTGGTGGTTTTGTATCAGGGCGGTCAGTATCAGAATTATTGTTACAAAACCTATAATGATGTCCGGCTTGTCTTTTCAACCGAAAAAAATGTCTGGTTTATGGGCGGGGATGCTGATAATTTCGAATTCCCGAGATATACAATGGATGTCGCATTTTTCAGGGCGTATGAGAATGGCAAACCAGCCAAAACGCCTGAACATTTCAAATGGTCAAAATTAGGAGCAAAAGAAGGCGAGCTTGTTTTTGTTTCCGGCCATCCGGGCAGTACTAAACGGCTTTTAACTTCCTTGGCCTTAGAAACCGAACGAGACATCAGGGTACCCTTTTTGCTTGATCTTTTCAGGCGGCGGGAAATCACTCTCCAGCAATTCATGCTGAAAGGCAAAGAGCAGCGACGTATTGCTGAATCGGACCTTTTCAGTTGGCAGAATTCTCGCAAGCTGTATGTCGGCAAAATCAGGGGGCTTCAGGATTCGCGGCTCATTGAAAACAAGAAAAGTTTTGAAAAAAAAGTTTTCTCGGATTTTTATACCGATGCTTCTGTCTCTAATAAATTTGCGAACGGATTACTTATGATTCAAGATGCCCAGGTCGCTATCAGGAAAGATTATGCTCGGATGATGCTTTTTAACCGGAATCTTGGATTCGATACTGAATTATTCAGTTTAGCCCAAGTTCTCATTTTCAATCCCGAATATGCCAAGACAGTAGCTGAATCTAGAATTAACAACAAAACGTTGCCTAACCTTGAATACGAAGAAGCAAAGTTGACAGATTCCCTCACGCATTTCATTGAAGTGTTTGGAGCTGAAAATTCCATAGTTATTAATCTAATGCGTCAATTTGGTTCTGGCCCAACTGAAATAGCCCATCGCCTAATCTTCGAAACAACTCTTTCTGATATGAATAAATACCGACAACTTGCCGAAAGCGGAGCTCAAGCTATTCAAAATTCAAATGATCCGATGCTTAGGCTTGTCAGATTTGTTCAAACGGAGAGCCAAATTTATAAAGGTGCGTATGACAATGCTATTGAAGAGGAGCGAAAAGGATATGCCCAGTTATCAGGTGCTTTGTTTCAAGGATACGGTGCGATTGGTTATCCTGACGCTACTTTTACCCTAAGGTTATCATTTGGTTCTGTAGTAGGCGACAACCAACGTGGTATTTCCTCATTCACGACCATTGGCGGTTTGTATAAGCATTCCGTTGAGTTTGAAAATAGCGGGGATTATAAACTTCCGTTAAAGTGGTGGGCAAGAAAGAAGATGGTTAGAATGTCAATTCCGCTTAACTTTGTTTCTAACCTTGATATCACGGGAGGCAATTCCGGAAGCCCAGTATTTAATAGGAATCGAGAAATAGTCGGTATTGTCTTTGACAGCAATATTGAAGGATTAGTGAGTGATTATGATTTTAATTATGCCCCTTCAGCTAGAGCCGTAGCCGTCCACTCCGCCGGTATTCTGGAAATTTTGAATAAAATTTACCACGCCAACAGATTAACCAGAGAATTAATTCAACATTAGCGGTTTTTAAAAGCCCCCCTTAAGGGGACTTTGTTTTTTTGAATTCCATGGCGGCCATAGAATTGTCAGTCATTATTCCATCTACGCCAAGATCAACAAAATATTTAAAATCTTTTTCTTCATTCACAATCCCGCCGATAATTTTTATTCCCATACCCTGAACCTGATTTATTTGGCGCTTTAAATTTATAATCCTTACTAGAAACTTTTTGAAGAACCATTCACTTAATTTTGATTCAGTCAACCAGCCGACGGATATGATATTTGGGCTATACTTCCGGGCCAGCGCGGGCAGAGAAAGAGGGAGAGCGGCGATGAGGTGAGTTTTAATTCGTGGGTTTTTCATCCGTGCTTTTAAAATAAGTTTTCCTGATGTTTCAATTCCCAGCCAAGCGATCCTTGTCTGAAAAGCGGTTACGTAGACCCTTTCTTCCAAACGGTTTTCTGTTATCGCATCTACTATTTTATCCACCAGATCCATATTCTCTTGTTTAATTTCCAGACAACAATAAAGAGCGGGGTGGATTTTGAGGAATGTCAGAAAATCATCTAAACGCAGAATCGCAATTTTGAGGTCATTGCTGTTTTTGGGGTCAGGATGATGAATTATTAGTTCCCGCAAGCCATTTTTGTTGGGAGGGGAAAAGCAGACGTCAGTCTCTATCCCATGAACACCCAGCTTGGACGCTTCCTGAAAATCCGGAATGGTATTACCCGGGAGACCGGGGACTAATCTTCCTCGATGAGCCCAGATTTTCACTTAGATCCTTTTTGAATGAACAATTAACACAATTAAACAACATTTTTATAAA
>CAZZGH010000030.1:3289-8044 GCA_964653875.1 uncultured Candidatus Saccharibacteria bacterium | reverse complement strand
ATAAAGGCATAACTTGAACAAATAAAATAGCATTTATGCTTAAATCTATTCAGCTAAAACTTTTAAAAATAAAATATGGTAACAACTCTATTGGCCGCAATATTCGTGTTAAAGTCGAAGCCCTTGATAAATCTTTGCGCGTTGATAAAAGAATAAAGTCGGACACGACAACGGAGATTGATCGCGAGGTAGGCAGAATTGAAACTGATCAAGAATTATTTCAGGCCGAAGTTTTTATTGCTGTCATTGAAAAGGACTTTTTGTTTAACGATGTTGGTAGTACCAAGGACAATATAAAAATTAACACCGCCGTCACCCAACCACAGCAGTTTATTTTTGAAGTGCAACTAAGAGAGAGCCGTTCAATATTCGGTAAATTTTTGGGTAGCAAAACAGCGGTTTTTGAAGTTGAGCTGGAGGTGGAAGTTAATGAAATAGAACGGTATATACCAAGCACAGAGGACGGTTGGTTTATAACTTTGAATGAGAAGGATGAGAAAATATCGTTGCCGGAATATATTAAAGTTAATCCAAAATATATTAAAAACGAACGCGAATATTTTGTCCCGCTCGAAGGAACGCATCGCGATAAATTACTTTCAGCGAAATTACAAGATGATGGTTCTTCCTATCTTATTTCTGATGTCCAACACAAACCAATGATCAGAGCTACGTATTCTATTTCAAAAAAGGTCCTTATTCTAAACGGAAAGAAATATAAGGCGATTGACTATCCAGATGCTCCCTGGGAAAAAGGAATATATAATATTGAAATTCCAGATTATCCTCATGGTAACAACTATTCATATACCGAAGCCAAAAGACAAAAGGTTTGGTTTAGAGTTGACTTTGAGGAAGAAAGATACTTACATGTCGGCGCAAGATCGCTTGGCTGTATGACAATCATAGAAACGACCAGATGGATGGAAATTTATAGTATTCTTATCATCGCGCGCAAGGGTGACTTCAAAAGCGTCGGTGAGGTGAATGTGGTTGATTAAGATTTTTGAAAACATGCGAAAATTTTATTTTCTAAAATCTCGGCAATTTATCGGTATAATTTTTTTAATAATTTTTTCCATTGCTGCTCTTTTAGCAATTCAAGATTATAGAAAATTACCGGAAGGAAGCGTACGTCAATTCAATCGTCAAATGGAACCGCTAACATTAGGGCCATTTAAAATAGGCGGGGATATTCCTCTTAAACCAAAACTAGAATGGGCCGAAACTCCAAAAGACGTCTTTATTACTTCAAAATTTTATGTAAATATCGCGGAGCCGAACCCTGCTTGTTTTGGGAAATATTGCAATATTCACGCCGCCGCAATTAATACAATGGGCGGCTGGTTGGAAGTGGAGGAAACTGGCATGACCATAGATGAACTTTTTGGCCTTGATTTAGAGGAAAATAGAAATGTTCAATCAATCGTTATCATCGGTGATCATAAGGGTAAAATCGTCGGTATATACCCCAACAAAGGGCTAAAGGACGTTCTTTCTATTCTTCAATTTTATCCGGAGTTAGCCAATTTTGATCTTCTGAAAGGGGTGGACGAATTTGGTTCTCTTAAAGTTGGCGAATCAGCGCCGCTTCTTCCCGGTAATTCTATAAAATATTTATCAGAGAGATTGGGGAAGTTTTTTATAGATCGGATCCCTTATGATAAGCAATTTTATTTTTATATCTTTCAAGAAAATGATTCTGGCGGGGACTCTTACTTTTGCGATATAGCCGGCTGTAAATATCTGGGGTTTGCGGATGCGTCTTTTGATCTTGTAGAAGGTTTACAAGGATGGTTTTTAGCCAGTGATAATGATAGTAAAAAGATGATTGAATTGTTCGGACTTGATCCGCAAGAAGTTATCAGCGGTCAATCTTCTTTGGTCGTATTAACAGATTCTAAAGGTGTGATTATTGCTCTTCATCCGCAAAAAACCATGAGTGACGCTCTGACAATTTTAAGCCAACACCCCGATCTCGCGGATATTTCAAGAGTTGTATCAAATTAGTAATAACGACATTGAATGTCGTTATTACTAAACTGTGGATAACTTTGTTATTCCAGGGTAACCTCTGGGTCTACTTGAATGTCTTTTAAGTAGTTTTCTACGAGTTTCTGATAATCATTATGGCTTCCAAAAACTTCCATTAGGGGCCTCATGTTTAATATGGACGGAAAGTTTTTTACTCCCAAATAGTCCAAATGGCTGCTCCATCGGTAAGATTTTAAAAATTCCAACGCTTTTTTGGGATTAGATATTTTGTTATCTCTCCACTCCGGGTAAGCTAAGTCCAGGGGGTTAAAATGAATATAAAAGGGCAAATGCAAGAAATGAGTATTATTAGTTACTAATATATTTCTGTATCTTCCTTGAAATAAAGTCCCAGTCCTTACATATTTTTGATTGAAATATTTTGAGTAACCCATATTCACTTTTTGCATAAATCGCGGGATCCCATTTTCAACTCTTGGTGTAAGTAGGGTATGATAATGGTTAGGCATTAGACAAAAAGCCATAATGTCTACTAAGGGTTTTCTTGGTTTTTTGTTGACTTTGGCAATTTTACCGTTATTACCATAATCTCGGAAGTTGTGATAGGTAGTTTCCACCCTGTCTTGGTTATTTAGTTCATATAGATTATGAATAAAACGCAGATAATCCTGTTTATCCATAAAAATTTGTCGTTTTTCAACGCCCCTATTTAAAATGTGGTAAATTTCCATGTTGTTAATATAACGACATTCAATGTCGTTAGTCAACAGGTTATCCACAGGGGGTGGACTGGTTGGGTTGACATTTAAAATTGAGTTTGATAAATAATTTTATAAAAAGAAAGAAACAGGGAGTGCAGAAAGGAGAATACTATTTTTAATTAAGTAGATATTTTTGATCTGCTGCGCGAATTGGGTGCGATGAATTATAAATCCCTCCTTAGTTCATTGAACCTTCTAATTTCGCGGCAGGTCAAAAGTATTTACTGGTCCCCAGATTATGCAAATGCATAATTTGGGGACCATAGAGTTGAGTTTGTGGCTCGGGGTTGCTAATTGTATACTAAGTTAATGAATAAATTGTGGGCCAATTTAAAGAGTTGGTATGGGGTACTTCTTTTGGTTTTGCTGGCTAGCGGGGTTTTGTGGTTTGTCCTCAACGGCATGACCTATATCAATAGTCTCCGGACAAATTGGGAGGCTCAACGGCTTCAAGCTCAATGGGAAAAACCCTACCGCGAGGATAAATATGGCGGTAAAACCCCGGAAGAAACCTATGATATGTTTTTGGAGGCTCTGCGTAAGGAAGATACAACCCTAGCAAGCAAGTATTTTGTGGTGGATGAGCAAGACAGTTGGAAAACAATTTTTGAGCAGTATAAAAACCAAAGCATTTTAGTTAATTTTATAAATGAACTGGAAGACACGAGAAAAAACTGGGAAAAATCGAAAAAAAGTAACGAAAGTACTGTTTCGTTTAAATACACAATTTCTGTTAAAAAAGACACTATAGCAGAACTCGAGGGTCAGAAAATTAATATTCCTGCTGGAAACTATACTGAGGAATCAGTATTTGAACTAAATACCTATACTAAAATTTGGAAAATTAGCGTTTTATGAGGCACAAACGAACCTCAAATTTCATATTAGGAGGGGCGCTTATTGGCGCCTTTTTCGTTACCCAAGTATCGGCTTATAACCAAGAATATACCCATCCGGCTTTAACTGATGAAATAGTCGATTTTTATAACCTTAATTTTTCCCCAAAATTAAGTGAAAACGACAAAAAGTGGCTTATTAAGGGGAGCATTGACGAGGATACGCCTCCAAGATGGATGAATCATTTTTATGATCCGGTTCACAACATAGGCGTGGCCGGATTTCCCACATCTAAGCAATGGGCAATGAGCTCTGCTATTCAATCAAATTTTGCCATGTCTAACCCAAGTATCGCCGAAGCGGCCGGAGTTTTAAAGACAAAAAGTTCGGATGATTTCTCGTACCAGAGAGCAAAAGATGACTATGCCGAAGGTGATAGGCAGAGGGCCATGATTGCTTTCGGTCATACATTGCATTTGTTAGAAGATGCCGGGGTACCTGATCATACAAGAAATGATATTCATCTGTCCACGGGTTCTCTAGGCAGTCCGTTGGAACAAGAAATGGCGAAATGGAATCCTGATAATTTTCACGTTGCTTCGAAGTTTAAAAAAGAAGGGCTAAGGCCAGTAATTCTTTCTAATTTAGGCGAATATTTTGACAGAATAGCTAAGTATTCTAATGGTAATTTCTTTAGTAAGGATACGATTAACAACACTAAATATCTAAGTCCTAAGATGACTAATGTGAGAGAATTATTTGTGAATGGAGATAAGAAGCTATTTATTATCGGCCGAGATAAAAACAACAAAGAATTTCCTTTAGCAGTTTTAAAAACACAACCAGGTAATATTCGAATTATAGAGAAAAAATTTCTAACTACTCCAGAAATTGGAAGCTATATCCTCGACGGTTACTGGGACCGGTTATCAAAAGAAGTAGTTCTTAATGGTGCTGGAGCTTTGAAGCTGTTTATTGATGAGGCAGAGAGGGCGAAAACAGAATATGCCAATCGACCGCCGGAAAAGCCTAGTTGGCTCGCTAAAATATTGGGATTGATTGGAAAAGAAAGACTAACGACGTCGGGCATCGTTAGTCCACAGGGTGTGGATAACCCAAATGACGGTGACAGCATGGTGACACCATCATTGGGGGTGACAAA
>CAZZGH010000030.1:0-3189 GCA_964653875.1 uncultured Candidatus Saccharibacteria bacterium | reverse complement strand
GGTGACAAAGGCACCTGTCACTAGTGTCACCCCACTGACACCATCAGTGTCACCAATAAAAACACCAACAATAACTCCAAAACCATCTCAGTTACCAATTTCATCACCGATACCATTCCCAGAAAAGGCAGAGAAAGTTAATATAAATACAGCAAACAAAGAATTACTGATGACTCTCAAGGGCATCAAAGATGCCAAATCAGATGCTATTATCCAATATCGGGAAACCCAAGGTCCATTTAAAAAAATTGAAGAGATCTTGAATGTAAGTGGAATTGGCCAGGCAACATTTTCAGAAATAAAAGACCTAATTACTGTTGGTGACGTTGTCCAAACTCCAGCACCTGCTATTGTGTCTGGCGGAGGTGGCGGCGGCGGAGGTGGTGGTTCATCTTCGACACCTTCTCCTACGCCATCTGTGTCACCCACCCCGACACCAACCCCGACATTGTCACCCACCCCGACACCGTCATTAGAGACGGATGGTGACACCGCTAACTCTGGCGATGTTGTAATTAATGAGATTGCTTGGATGGGAACCTTTGCGTCATTGTCAAATAATGAATGGATTGAATTATATAACACCACCAGTCAGACTATAAACATGACCGGCTGGACTCTTAAGTCGGAAGATAATACTCCTGATATAACTCTTAATGGGAGTGTTGGTCCGTTAGGTTTTTATCTTCTGGAACGGACTGATGAAACAACTTTGCCGGATATTACCGCTGATCAAATATATACTGGTGCTTTGAGTAATACCGGCGAAAATTTGGTTTTGAAAGATATTTCTGGAACTGTAATCGATCAAGCCGATGGCTCAAAGAACTGGGAAATAAACGGTAATGGAGTTCAAATTGGCGATAATACAACCAAGGAAACTGCTCAAAAGATAGGAAACAATTGGGTTACTGCCCCATCAACACCCAAGGCCGAAAATAAGTTATCAACAACGACATTCAGTGTCGTTAGTCCACAGGCGGTGACGAATTTGACTGCTACGCACGGTTCGCCAACCATTACCGCTACTTGGACTGCTCCCGATCCGGGCGACTATAACATAGCTAGTTTGAGTTATGATATGCGCTACTCAATCAGCGCTTTTAGCGATGCCGCGAGCACCAGCTGGTGGTCTGCCGCCACAGTGGTAGCAAGCTCTAGTTTGCCGAGTGTGGCGAGTGAGGGGTCGTCTCAAAGCGCTACTTTTGATGTTGCCTATCAATATAACCAGACGCTGTATTTTGCGCTAAGAACAAAAGTTATCAACATAACGACATTCAGTGTCGTTATGGAATCAGAGGTTTCTAATGTAGCTATGGTGAGTTTTGCCGGTGCTATAGATGATGGTGCTTGGGCTATGTTCGGAAAAGATCAGTACCACACTTCTTTTGCGGCCAACCTTATTGGACCCATCGGTTCATCGCCAAGAATTAGCGAGTTTCCAATCGCCCCCGACGACCCGCTAATCGAGTTTGACAATGTTTTCCGCTCCGATGCGCTAAATGCTTCTTGCAACAATGGCGGAGACAATGTCCGTCTCTATGATCATAATCATAATTCGTTAGGCGCTTATCCTTGTTCCGGGCAATATTTTAATACTTGGGGCTTTAACTTTAATTCAAGTTTTAACGACACAATTTTTACAGAGTTTGAACAGGTTGGGACTTTGCCATGCGGGACTTATGAGGAGTGCGAAAACGCAACGACCACTTTGTCAGTAAGGCAGGTTGTTTTAAGAGATGATGCATGGACTCCATCTCCAACTTGGAGTGTCGGTCAGCCAGTAGCCGATGCCGATGGCAATACTTATTTTGGCGCTACGGACGGCTCGTCTCATAAATTCATCAAACTTAATAAAAATGGCGTAAAACAATGGGAATATGTCTCTAACGCAAGCATTGGCACGCCGGCGGTTTTGTCTGATGGGACGGTGTATTTTGGCCGTATCGGAGCAGGCGGCGCTTTAGTATTTACGGCACTTAATTCCGATGGGACGAAGAAATGGGATTATGATGACGCAAGCTCAATCAAAGCTGTTACCGTGTCGCCAAAAGGTGAACCGCACTTTACTTACAACAGCGGATCCCAAGATAAACTTACGATTTTAAAACCGGATGGCTCGGTGAGGGCCTCTGTTAATGGAACTTATTTAAGTAAATTTTATCCAATTATTCTTGAAGACGGCACTGCTATTGTGGCGAGCTACCCAAATGGCGGCAATCAGTTCTTTGATGCCTATTCGGCCGACGGAATCCAACTTTGGAGTTTGGCATACATTGGCGCTAGCGGCCATGCGCCATCCAACCCATCTTACGATCAAGCAACAAGCAAGACCTATTCTGCTGCCGGGCCTAGGCTTTTGGAAATTCCGTCAGGCGGAGCTGTCTTGAATGCTCATCGGATTGATATTTTTGGCATAGCCGCCACAATGGTTGCGATTTCGTCTGATACGCTCTATGTTGGATTCAATGATATTAATATCGCTTCCGGTTCTCGATTGTTTGCGGTCGATAAATTAAGTCTGACGGCTAAATGGTCATTTTCAGCGGACGGACGTATTAATGATCAAATTGTTGTAGATAAAAACGACAACGTCTACTTTTCTACGGAATCGGGCGCGTTGTATAGCGTAAATAAACATGGCAATCAAAATTGGAAGATAGAATCTGGAGTAGAATCAACAATATCACCTATTTTAACCAAAAATGGCATCATTTGGGGGTATGGGAGTAGGATTGTGCTTGTAAAATAACGACATTAACGACATCGGATGTCCAGTGGACATCCGATGTCAATTCAGTGTAGTAATTATCCACAATTTGACCTATTGCAGGCATTAAGATAACCTTTATAATTAGTAATGAAGTCGTGGGTTTCCACCATTGACTTTTAAATGCATTTCAAGTAGTGTTATTAGGCGATTAAATGCAATTAGGAAGGTTTTACAAGGGAAAATAGATTTAGACAAAGAGGAAAAATCATGAAGAATTTAATAATTTTTCGAGAAATTATCGATCCATTTTAGTAGGTCGATTTTGGGGTTATCGGACTTTCTGTCCCGTTAGAGACATAGCAACCAGGGATTCGAAAAATAGCGGTGGCTACATCTCTTAATGGGTATGGTGTAAAAACCAGCGAGGCACGGTTACGGCGAAGCCGCAACCTGTCTCTAACGGGACAGGCAGTCCA
>CAZZGH010000029.1:0-8724 GCA_964653875.1 uncultured Candidatus Saccharibacteria bacterium | reverse complement strand
CGGCTCCCCGAAGCTTAAGGCAGTCACGCCACCTCCTTCATCGTCTTTTAGTGTCAAGGCATCCTCCATACGCCCTTCTTATTAATGAGTAATGACTTGTCCCGTTAGAAGTAGGTCATCTTGAGATAACCGTCAGTTCTAATTGGGATTCCTTGTAAAATTAAATTTCTTTTGTTTACCCCTTACCTATGTATAGGTGAGGGGTTTGTGATTATTTACTTACTTTTTGCATCCCGTTAGAAATAGGTTCTGACCCTGTCATGAACCGTAAGTTCTAATCGGGACTTACCCGCTGTTTCGTAAACTACTTGATAATTTACGAAACGCTCATTTAATTTTCAAGTTGCTTACAATTAACTGCTCGTGAAGAGTATCGAACCTATCACCAGAAGTCAATTTAGTATTTGTATATGTCCCTCGTCGAAACTTCTCGGGACGGATTTTTTGACTAAAAAATCCGCTTTACAGGCGGCTTCGTTTGGTTAGCACCAAAAAAGGGAGGACTATCAGCCGCTTGTAGTGTTATTTATTAGTGTTTTATTCATATATCTTTGCAGGTCTTAGTATACCAAAAGCCTTATCCACAAGTCAACCCTTAACAAATACCAACACCAATCTCTATTTGGGACATACAAATTCACAGTTCGGCCCCGTGCGACCAATATAGCTTCCATCGGGACATTGTTTTGCGTCCTGTGTGCAAACAGTTTGTCCTTGATTTGAATCTGCGAATTTAAACGTGGAGAGAAATTGTAAAATTAATGCTTCATTTCCACTAATTTGGTAAGTTATATTATTGTTTGTTGCCAAAAAGTAAGTATCTCCATATTTGCCTCTATAATATGCAAACACGTCGCTCTGATAAATTTTTGTGGCGGCCTCTAAAAATGGATTTCCAACCAAGACAGTCGAAATAGAATCATTATAAACATCTATTCGAGCATCAAAATCTTGAGATGGGATACTCTTGGTATAAATTGCAATGAATGTACGATTTGTGGGTTGATAATCAATACTACTTGCTTGTAATTCTTTCACTACCCATGACATCGGATACTTAAACTCAAACCCATACTGCGTATTTGTATATGTCTGCCAGTCTGCGATTAGGTCAAGAGTTGGCGACGGAACAACAACCTGCTGTTTCCCCCACCACCAGATGGCGCTGTAGGCGCCGCCAGCAAGAACTAAAAGGAAAATAACCAATGCAATAAATTTAGGAGTGGAAGTTTTATGCGGTATTGAGTCCGACGGAGAAGACGCGATTGGGGTTTGATTTTGATCCTGACCGCCTGGCTGAAATGATTGATAATCCATGTGTTAATCATAACATATGTGCATGTTCAGACAAATAAAGGGCGCCTTTGCAAAGGCGCCCTTTATCATACAATTTTTTAAACCACTCTAACTTTATACCAGTAAAATCCAATAGTGCTGAAAAGTCCGGCCACCAAAGATATTAACAGAGCCGAAGATGACCCTGTTTTAACATTCAAAGCTCCCAAAACTACTCCCGTAGTTATTACTGCTTGGTTGGATGTAACGACAGAAACATTATCTGCTCTTACTTGAGCCGTATTTATAAAGGTTCTAGATTCTCCAACGGGAATCGGACTTACTGTGGCAAAGAATTTTACCAGAGCTTCCTGATTAGATAGAAGAGTGCCTATGTTTATACCGCCGCTTACAATTCCATCTCCAACAGCATAACCATTCAGCCCCGTGCTGTTCTGAACATACGATAATCCGGTTGGCAGAAGGTCATTTACATTCACATTATAAATTGCCGTTGAAGAATTATTTTTTATGCGCAATTTAAACTCAATCGTATTACCGGTTGAGGCGCTGGTGTTTGTTTTTTCAACCGTTTCACCATTTGAAATATTGCTGACAAATTTTTGGATATCCAACCTATAGGTTGGGCTAGGCGTACTGCGAGAAACA
The DNA here is from genome assembly GCA_964653875.1 of uncultured Candidatus Saccharibacteria bacterium. Classification (GTDB taxonomy): domain Bacteria; phylum Patescibacteriota; class Minisyncoccia; order 2-02-FULL-40-12; family GWA2-44-9; genus 2-01-FULL-41-26. The sequence continues at coordinate 6,780 of CAZZGH010000029.1, read as the reverse complement.
CGGATAAAGGCATTATCGCTAATCGGATTTATATTATCGGCAGTTACCCTTGCGGTGTTATTCAGTGTGGTAATTCCAGAATTGAAATAACCGTCATTCTCTATATAAGCTTTAAATTTTACAACCACACTTTGGTTGCCCCATCTATCTCCGAGATTGATGCCCCCACTGACGATACCATCACTGTAATAACTGCCGTCCACAGTTGTCGAACCGGAAACATATCTTAAACCATTTGGCAGATTGTCATAAACCCTTAAATTACTAACATTTCCGTACCAATTTGAATTCGAATTAACTCTAATTATAAACTCAATTTGATCCCCCGGTTTTGCATCTGCAGTTTCGCTTTCAAAATTATAACCACCGGTTAAATTTTTGACTGTTTTAGAAATGTTCAAAGTATAGCTTCCATTACAATCATTTCTGACATCAATCGTTGCGTCTTTAAACACAGAAGCACCGACATTGTTATAAGCCGTTAATCGATAGGTTTTAATATATAAAGGAAAAACTGACTTGCTGCCACTTAAAGACACGTCGCCTATACCATTGTTAATTGTAACCCTTACCGCATTGGCGGTATTCCAGAATAAATTAGAATCATTGTCTCTGCAGATTGAGGTCGGACTGGCAGAGAAGTTTAAAATAATTGGGTCAGGAATTGGGGTTGGAGTCGGGGCTGGTGTTGGTGTAGGCGTTGGAGTCGGGGTAGGTGTTGGAGTCGGTGTGGGTTGATTAACAAACACGGTTACCGTATCCATGGCAGAATTATTTGAGTTTGTACAAGTTAACGTATAAGTCCTCTGCGCGGTCAAATAATCCGGCATTATTCCGGAAATTCCCTGCCAATTGGTAGGCATAATATTGCAAGTAGTAGCTCCACTTGAGATCCAATTTATATTAACAACTGCCCCGGACGGAATAATACAAGGGCCATCACCACCATTGCATTTAATATCCGCCGAGATTGGAGTCGGTGTGGGTGTGGGTGTGGGTGTGGGTGTTGGAGTTGGAGTAGGTGTTGGTGTAGGTGTAGGTGTTGGTGTAGGTGTAGGTGTAGGTGTTGGAGTAGGTGTTGATGCACCATATATCCTGACCTTAAATATACTAAGACTTTGTGAATTAGAATTTTGAGGTTCAAATATGATGGATCCGCCATTGTATGCAATTGGATTGCCTGTAATCTTTTTATAAAAATGGATATCTTCTCTTATTTGGTTACAATTGTCTCTTTCTGCCCTCTCCCCTCCGGCACCATTTAAGTCCGGAACATTTTTTGAATCAATTCTTGTCCTGATTCTCATGGTCTCATTGGTTTGAGGTCCAGTGCCAGTATAAAAACCGTAATGAGCTTCTACGTCTATGGAGTAAGAACCCGTTGGTAAATTCAAAACACTCGCTGGTATTGAGAAACTGCGGTTATGCTGCCCCCAAACTTCGCCCTGATATCTGCCGCAATCATAACTGACATTACCAGAAAATCGTGAAGCATTAATCCAGCCAGTATCTACCTGACTGGCTTTTACATCCAAAAAGACTGCAAAAAAACTGCTTAATACTACAGCTACCACTAAACCTAAAATCAAGAGGGATCTATCATTTGTCATTTTGTGAATTGGCTGATTATTTTGTGAATGTATCATATTATAACTCCTAACTTTTGTCAAGTTAAATTTGTTTATTTTAAAAGTGACGCTGAAATAAGAATTCTGCCATTATCTGTTCCCGCCGGCCAACAACTTGAAAGAATCAAATCCCCGGTGATACCCGAACTAGCTAGAGTAAAAACAGAACCTGTTTTTTTAATATTTACTTGATAAACATAACGCTCGTTTTCATAATTAACGTAAATAAGGTCCCCCACTTGAAGTCGATTTAAAAGAGAAAAAATATTGCTGTATTTATTCCATGGTTTATTTGAAGAAGAATGGCCAACTATAACAGTACTTCCCTGCCCCGGCATGGCCGACCCCGGATACACCAGAACTCCGCTTTCAAGATCTTTTAAAATCTTACTGATATCGGTTGAGTTCCCCACAATCATGGGGGCTTTAACGTTTATTTTTGGTATAAGAATAGAGTTTTTGTCTGTGGAAATATCAGAATAAGTTAATTGATTATTTTTTTCAAAAACCGGTTTACTTTGCGGATTGGTAGAAATGAGAATTGGTTCCTGTCCGCGGTAAGCTGCCATCAGAAGTTCTGTTTCTAAAACTTCATCGTAATCGGTAAATTTATTTCTCATAAAAGCTAGCGAGTCAGTAACTATCGAAAAATTCAAAACAGTGAAGACGGTAATGAAAGCAACCGTGTAAATGGAGGCCAGTTTAAAAACACTGGGGCGAGCGTCTGATTTTACGCGAGTTATTAACTCTAAAAAATTTGTTAGATTATTTTTCATTTAATATAATCATCTCTGCCTTATCGATAATTTTAATCTTGTTTAACATGAAGCTTTCGTTTTTTATCAGTACGAATGCCAGACCTAAAACAATCAACAGAACTGCCCTGAATATAAGGGCCGGAAATTGAACGCGAAAAGCCACAAAAACTTTTAGAAAAAGAATCAGTGCAATCATAACAACAAAAATAATTGCCATTTTTTGGAAACTATCGTTAGCAAAATATGACAAATACTCCGGTAAAAAATATTTTTCTTCGAGGGCAGATTTAACCTGTGGAACGACCACGGCCGTCTTTTTCAGAGAAATCGGGTCAGCTTTAATTCTAGGCGCAGTTTGAGGAGCCAAGCTTGGTTTGGAAACAATATTTGGCATAATTTTAGAAATTGGTTTTGCCTGAACCGCCAAGACTGGAGTTTTAGGCATGCCAAATACCTGCACTACTACTACTGTCTGCTGATTGTTAATGATTCCCGAGCCCACAGCAATTCCGGTTTCTTGAAAATCATTTAAGAGCAGGTTCTTTTTGTGTGATTCCGAATTTAACCAAGCATTCAAAATTTCGTTTGAAGACATAAAATTCATGGCCAGATTTTCACCTGCCAATCGAAAATCGTAATTTGCTTTATCAAACCAATACCACGGATTTACTCCAACCGGTGAAGTGTGGGCAAAATAATTATTTTGAAACATGTCAGCCAATTTAAGTTGGGCGACTGCTTCAAGTCTGGAACTTACCTGAAGTTTTCCAACACCACTAGAGACACGGGCTTCGTTGGTCAAAGCATAAAGATCGTCTTGGGAAACCTGATTAAATATAGTCGCTCCCAAATTACTCCAAAAAGAGAGGAGGGTCAAAATCTTTATTCCAACAAGAAGACCAAGCAAGATAAAAAAGAACTGGGTCTCCAGAATCCTTGGTTTAAAATTATTTTCTTTGTGGGGCACGAAAAAATCCTTTAGGAAATTTTTCATAAACTTTGTGGACTAGCACTCCAAGAATACAACAGAAATAGAGGGAAGTCAATAGCGCCGATTATTTAGTCAAAACCATGGAACCAACATCAGTTACGGCCACCGTATGCTCAAAATGCGCAGCAAGACCGCCATCTTTGGTAACAAAAGAATATCCGTCTTTGCCATTTTTAATCCCCCACTTACCGGTCACAACCATTGGCTCTATCGCAATTACCATGCCCATGACAAGCTTTTCGCCAGTTCCAGCTTTTCCATAATTCAAAACTTGAGGAGGTTCGTGAAGTTCTCTTCCTATCCCATGGCCGACCAAGTCCCTGACAACATTAAATCCATTGTCTTCAACGTGTTTCTGAATGGCCGCTCCGATATCGCCAAGGGTATTACCGACTTTGGCTTTTGAAATTCCTATTTCCAAAGATTCTTTAGTGACTTGAATTAAACTTCTTTTAACCGAATCGCCCCTATTTCCCACCAGAACTGTTATCGCCGAATCAGTATGAAAACCTTTATGCAAAACACCCATATCTATTTTTAGCAGGTCGCCTTCTTTTAAAACTCGGTCCGATGGGATACCGTGGACAACCTCATTATTCAGAGAGGTGCATAGAATATTCGGATAGCCGTCAAAACCCAAAAACGAAGGTTTAACCTCGTAAGACAAAACAAGCTCGCCGGCGAGCTTCTCTAAATTGTTAGTGGTAATTCCCGGCTTTGCCGTTTCCTCTAACTTTTTCAAAATCTCCGCTAGAATTTTGCCACCCTCTTTCATTATTTGTATCTCGTTTTCGGTTTTAAGACATATCATTTTAATTTTTCTAAAATATCCTGAAAAACTTTTTCAATTGGCTGTTCACCATTAATTTCTATAATTTTATGTTCTTTCTTGTTCAAAAAATCAAATATTGGTTCAGTTCTTTTATGATAAACCACGTTTCTCGTTTTTATGGTATCAGGAGTATCTAAACTTCTGGTAATTATTTCGCTGCCGTCATGGGGACATAGTTTCATATCTTTGAACTGTTCAAAGTTGGGAATAGGATGGCCATTCTTTTTGCAAATCCTTCGATGACTGTTTCTGGTTAAAGATTCTTCTTCGTTTATCTTCAAATTTACCACTCTTATGTTTTCTCGCCCATATAAATTTTCAAAATATGGCAGTTCCTGTTCTATTTCGTAGATTGTTCTGGGAGAACCGCTAAAAACGACCCCCTTACCTTCACTGGCCAACTCTTTAGATTTTTCTAAAACTATTTTTACTATCCACGGGGGCGGGAAAAGTTCCCCTTTGTCATATAATCTTTTGACTTCTGCCACTTCGGGATCTCTTTTGATTAATTCCTCATCATTTATTTTGGCCTCTCCTAACTTTGAAGTTTGAATATGAACCAACCCAAATCTTGCTGCTAATAAATCCGCTTGTGTGCCTTTGCCGGAACCCGGAGGTCCAATCAAAAAAACCGCCCATTTTTTATGTTCCCCGTCCAAAGTATCAGCTGCCTCGGAAGACCATCTCAACAATTGCACTACGTAACCCTTCATCATGGATTTATAATATCAAATTTAGAATAATAAAAAAGCCGCCGATGTCTCGCGATGAGACACGGCGGCCGCGCATAGCGCTACTTCTGGCCGAATCGTCCGAAGAGGACGCATCCGACAGTGTAGACGAAAGCCCGCATCGGCCCTCTTGTCTGCCACTGATCCGACTCCTTATTAAAGCCGATCCAGTGGATGGGCACCTTGCGAACCTTCAGGCCGAAACCCTTGGCCTTGGATCGGGCGCCCTGAAGGTGAATGAACGGGTTAGCCACGATGACCACTTCGTCCATACCGCCGCATTTTTCAAAGAATGCTTTGGCCTGGAGAATAACTTCATCCGAATCAAGGTAGTTACCTTTGACCCGATGTTCGCGAACGATGCACCGTTCTGTAATCCAGCTGAGACTCAACGCAATCTCCCACTGGGAAACCACGATGACATGATGCCCTTCGGCCCTTAATAAGGCCACGACCCGCTCGGTTTCTCGGGCAAGTTTCATATTGCAGGGGTTAGGCTCTCGCCCCACCCGCAACGCGAACGATAGAGCGATTACTCCGATCCTCATGTCTGTCCAATCTCCTTGTAAAACAGCCATTAACTTACCCACCTATTATACCACGAAAAATCAGAAAAAGCAAGGCAACGTAATGGTTCAATAGCTTGGAAACACTTGAGGTGTAATATGAGTACCATGTATACACAAAATCCAAACCAACCAAGAGTCCGTAGAGATGCGGCATATATGGCCGTAAGAAAAGGAGCACGAGTAACGGCTCGTCACTTTGGAGTGTCACCAGGCACAATCACGAAGTGGGTTAGAAAGGCGCAAGTAATCGGAGTACATCCGATTCCCACCAGATCATCCCGTCCTTGGCGAAGTCCTTTAGCATTGTCGCGAGAAATGGTCCAAGCAATCATTGTTGAGAGGTCAGGGCGAAGAAGATGCGCTGAAGTAATCCATCAGGCACTGTTGAGAAAAGGAATTACCGTTTCATTGTCATCGGTCAAGAGAACTCTTGATCGGTGCGGATTGTTAAAAAAGAGAAGTCGATGGAAAAGACCCCATGATTCTACTCCAAGACCAGAGGCAGGTCATTTAGGGGCTCTGCTACAGACAGATACAGTGCATATCATGGCTCCGGATGGGTCAAGGATATATGTGTATACCATCATTGATCTGTATTCACGCTGGGCATATGCAGAAGTAGTAGAAAATATCGGAGCAGGACAAAGCGTATTATTTGTTAAACACTCTCAAGAAAAAGCACCATTTCAATTTGAGATGGTGCAGACGGATCATGGATCAGAATTTAGCATTTGGTTTACCCATGAATTGAAGCGGGTAGGTATCGAGCACAGACACTCCAGAGTACGACAATCAAATGACAATGCTCACATTGAGAGATTCAATCGGACAATACAGGAAGAATGTTTAGATCAGATTGTTCAATCAATCCAATCATTCAAAAAGGCAATCCCACTGTATCTGAAATATTACAATACCGAACGATTGCATATGGGAATTAATTTCAAGACACCAGCAGAGATGTTTCCAAGCTATTGACCGTTATTCGCACTAATACAAAAACCAGCCTTTTGAGCCGGTTTTTCTTAATAAAAAGTCCCTCTAAAAACTTTCTGTGTTTTCCGAGTTCGAGGCAAAATTGAGCATTTGACTGAGCCATAGATATCTATGGTGAAGGAGAAGCGGGCTCGGAGTGGTTTCCTGACCGTGCTTTAGCCGGTCAAGGAACTCTGTAGATTTTAACGAAGAAATCGGGAAACCCGAAGAGCGTGCCGTAGGCCTTAAAGAATTTAGGCCAGGCACGCACAGAAGTTTTTAGTATTCGTACATTG
>CAZZGH010000028.1:0-8759 GCA_964653875.1 uncultured Candidatus Saccharibacteria bacterium | reverse complement strand
TGAATGTCGTTGTGGATAACTCTCTCTAACGACATTCAATGTCGTTAATTCTGATTTCAGAAAAAACAAAAGCGCCAGAAGCATGAACATCGTCACTAATGCGTCCCCTCTCCCGGAAATATATGTGATCGCCTCCGTTTGAAGAGGGTGGATTAAAAACATTAAAGAGGTTAAAAACGCAACCGCCAAGGTTCGAGCTTTAGAAATCCCCAGATTGAACCTTTTCAACAATAAGAAAACCAAAATGCCATTGGCAATATGGATTAAATTGCTGAATAAATGATAGCCAAAAGGATTAATCCCTGAAATTACATAATTGAAAGCAAAGGTAAAAAACAAAAACGGCCTATAATAGTTGCTCTTCAGTCCCACCCCGGCCAAAGTATTATGGGTAAGCCAGAACTTTATATTATCCCAGCTTATGGTATGAACAAAATTATTTCTGATAATCCAGTCCTCGTCATCCCAAAACAACTGATTGTTCAAGTTAAATGAGTAGATAAAACCACTTATGACGATAAGAATCGCGATCGGCAGCCAAACTTCTTTTTTTGAAATAAAATTAAACATTATTTGAAGTATTTATCTAAGAATTCTCTTGCCTGTGTATTATTTTTATCTAATCTCACAGCTTCCTTGAGCGAAACCCGGGCGCTCTCAAGCCGACCTAAATTCATATAAACCACCCCTAAAATAAAATAATATTGGCTTTCTTTCAAGCCCAGATCAATTGCCTTTTTTATATTTTCCTCCGCCAATTGTTGATTTTGTTTGTCTGAATAATAGATGTGGACAAACCCTTTATGAAGATAGGGGTATGGATTTTTAGGATCAATTTTAATAACTTCGTCGGCAAAATAAACCGATGGCTCCAGCCAGTTAATTTTAAATAAAACACGCGATAAAATGAGGTTTAAATTGGCTTTATTCATGTTTGAGTCCTTGATAAAGTCAGATATTTTATTGATAGAGGTTTTGTCTGTAATAGAAAGCTTTGAAATAATTTCTGAATTTTTCTTTTCATTTTTGACTAAAATAATTGCGTCTTCGTTAAGATAGACAATCTTCCAATCCTGGTTTTTGACGATATCATTTAGAAACTCCTGGCCCCAGGGCGTAGTGTCTGTGTGACCAAAAAAAATAAAATTAATGCCATATTTCTCTGAAAATTCCAACCATTTGTCCTTATTTTCCTGCATCGGCTGATAAATCTCGCTAAAAAATTTGACCGAATAGGCTTCCGGCCGATTGTCAACAAAGACCTTTTCTTGAGGATATAACTGCCATACCAAATAACCCCCTATATCAAAATTATTGAACATCGGCCCTTTGATTTTATTTTGTTTGACAAAATCTACGGCTCTTTTCAGTCCGTTCGGGACAGAAACACCGGAAACCCTGGAAACTTCCATATATCTGTAATAGCTATCATTCGCCACAAAAAAGATCATAGAAATTAAAAACACAAGAACCGCTCCCTTAAGCAAGGCCTCTGGTACTCTCCTTAAGCAAGGCTTAAGGAGAGTACGGAAAAATTTTATTTTCACAGAATCAAACACATCTGTAAGCAGTATCGCCAGCACCGGAAAAGACGCAAGCGCATATAACGGCAGGTTGCGTAACATTCTGAATCCGGCATAAATAAAAAACACCAGAATAATAATTTCAAAAACTCTCTGTCTTACCTTTTTCACGGTAAACAAAAAAGAGATCGCCAGTATTGCTACCGACAACTTGAAAATAAGAACCGGCAAAAGGAAGCCTCCAAAATCAGCCAAAAAAGAAAGCGTCTGGTTTTCAACTATACTATATCCGTATTTATTCAACACCTTAAGGGGCAAAAGCGCGCCTTGAATCCCATTCGGATTTATTAATGTCGCAACAAAGGTTAAGAACAAAACAGTGGTTATCTTTTTTATGTGCATATATTCTCTGGCAACAAGCCGGTCTATGAGAAATGCCAAGAGCAAAAATGGTCCGACGAAAAAATAAATATGCAAATTAACCCAAAATAGCTGCAGAATAGGTAAAATCCACACAAATCTGTATTCCTGTTCATATTTTGCTTTAAATATGGCAAATAAAAAGAAAGACAGGAGAACAAAACTGAAAATTTCCGGCCTTACCTCTGTCCGCTGGATGAATATAAACACCGATAACAAAAAAGATATGAGGATGGACCATCCTGTTAGAGGCAAGACGCCCCTTTTCGATGGGTCGTCTGCCGACCATGCCCCTGGGGCAGGTCGGACCTCTAATGGGATTCGAGCAACAAAAAACAATAATAAAAACGCAACAAATACTAAAACAGTTTTAACAAAAGTTAAGCCGATAAATCCGGTGTAACTGAAAATACCAAAGAATATTACTTCGCTTAACCAGTGGTGATTAATAAAAGGGAAATCCGGCTCGGTAAAAGAAAACAAGTTCGTCTTCGGAACTTCCTTTGTCTGCCAGATTATCTCCCCAACCTTTAAATGCCGGCCTAAATCCTGGCCGATCGTATCAAAGTCATGAATCAAAAAAACCCCCAAAAGGACAAAAACGAGAACAAATAGATAGTTTTTCTTAAGGAAGGACAACAATGGTTTTGCCATCGCATTGTTTCTCAAATACCTTGACATTACCTCCAGCGGTGACAAAATTTCCATTCACACCCACCTGTCGGCCATATTGGATCTTTGCGGTTATTTCGTAGCGTTTAAATTTGGGATTATCCGGCAAAAACACACCCAGTAAACTTTCTCCGTCCGGAATTGGAATTTTATTAAATATGTTCGGACCAACTGATATATCATCTTGTGGAGTTACCGTCCAAAAAACATTTCTTGCCGGATGATCGATTCCTTTGTAAATAAACATGGCATCTTGATTATCATAAGTATTACGATTCAAAAATTTTATTTCGCCTTTTAGTTCACAAGAGGCATCAGCTAAAAGCAAAGACCAAGGCACTGTCTCGCCTATAAACGTTGTCCTGCCGTCTCCGGAAGGAAGTGGAACTGGCGCCCTAGTTAAACTTGGTTTTGAGGTGGGGGTGGGAAAAAACGAGGCTTCCGGGGATGGGGATACTAATGAAGTATCAACGATAGCGGAAATCTGGGACGTCGGGTTGACGCTTAATTTCCATAGATAAGTCCCGGTAATAGATGCACCAACTACCAAAATCACTAACAAAATAATGTTGTTTTTGTTTTTAAGCATAGAAAGATTTTAACAAAATTACTGCGAAAAGTCAAAATATCCGAAGAATAATGCCCTTAAAACCCATGACAGAAACGTCCACGGACTGGATGATTTAACCCAGAATTCGGGAACAACAGTTGGAATAGAAATATAATCCGGATCATATTCTGATTTGCGATAATGGCCATAAATATAGGCCTTATATTTCTTGGTTGAGTCAAGCCCAAGACCATCATAAGTAAACTCCTCGCTTGATTTATTTTCCGGTGATACTTTTATTTGTTTGGTCCATAGGGGGTTTTGAGCGGCCTCGCTATCGGAGATTGAAATAAAGTAATCAGGGATAGACAACAGCGGCCAACCGCTTGATATGCTCCATTTAAAAACCGGGTAAATTCCAGATGTTTGCTGGTCATCGGCCGGACTTAAAATATTTACAGGGCTCAAAAATACCAATTTAGCTTCTGGTGACGGCCTGGTCTCCTGTCCGTCTTTATCCGCGCCAGCAACATAATAGCTGTATTCTCCCTCTGAATAGTTTTCCGCCGGCAAATAAGCAACTGCATCTCTTCCTCCTGGAGGCACTACTCTCTGAATAGACCAATATCCGCATTGGCCCACTTCGGTCATCATCCAATCACCATCAATATCTATATCTTTACAGCTGGTTGAGGGTATTTCTTCAAAAGCGGCAACTTGGACAAAATATGCATGTCCCGGCTTTTTTTCATATAATCGGAAGTTTTTAACTTCGTCTGTCTTTTTATCTGAATATTTAAAAACGATCCTTTGGCCAACTCGACCGTAATTAGAGGTGGTATGAGATAAAAGCCAATCAGCTTTTATGTAATCCGGCGAAGGAAATTTGGTGTTAATTTTTGCCAAAGGGGGTGGTGTTGGAGACACACTAATCATCGGAGTTGCCGACGGAGAAGCTTGCGGTGAACTTGTTGAAACCGGAGAAGGCAAAACAGTTTCCAAAACAATAGGTTCCCCTTCTTCGATGGCTGTTATTTCTTTTTTGGGAACAACTTTTACATCTTGCCACTTAAACTTATTGAGATTAAATACCTCAACGCTGCTTACCCACCTCTTGATATTATTATTTATCAAATAAACCTTGATATCACCTTTGGCTCTCAATAAGGCCCCGTCCAGATAGTTGCCAGCATTTGCGACAAAAGAAAACAGAAAGAAAAAGAATAAAACTAAGGTTAAAAAATGAGTGATTTTAAACATGTCTTAATAATACCATAAGGTCGGACCTTTTTAAAGATTTAAGGTCCGACCTTGAAGAAAACCAAAACCCCTCACCTTTCTTAAAGGTGAGGGGTTGGCTATCATAGCTAATCTCATCGCAGATTAACTAGATATCTGACTTACTAGATTACCTCTGGAAGGTCGGACCATACAACGGCAAGCTTCTTATAATACCCGTCGCTGAAGGCGTATCCAAAGAACTTGTAGTTCCGTCATAGTTGCCTACCCAGTTGATCAAGCCAGCTTGATCATCCTGCAGAGTTACTTGGAAGTAGTCCGGGGCTCTGCCGGTGGCTCCGGCATTTGCATAGTGCATTGTCGGGTTGTTCAACCTGATGCTGAAGGTCCTCGTCTGACCTCCGGCAATTTCTATATCTTGTTCAGTAAAGTTGAACGATATAGAAGCATTGATATCAGGGTCGGCTCCGTTAGGAGAATTGTTGGTGGCAAAACCCGGTGATTGCTTAGTATAGGCCTCACCTGGCATATCTCCTCTGATAGCGCTCGGGCCGTCAATCACCGTTCCCGTCTCATCCAAGACCGAGAAGGTAGTGCTGGTTGTCTGGTTAATCAACGTATCGCCAGAAGCTACAATTTCGAACTGGATAGAACCCGATCCGTTATGCTGGTTGTCAAATCTCAAGTTGGCATCGGCAAGACCCATCGCCGTGATTGAGAACTTGAACACGGTCGGAGTACCAATCAAGTCATAGGGCGCAGATAAAGCAACTTGCTCAAACTTCGGAAATACTCTGTAGACGGTCTGGTTATACGCGCCTGCTACCCAAGCAATATTAGCGCCGGAACCGTCAATTACAGTACCGGAACCCTCTCCAACCGCTCTGAACCCATTGGTTACGCTTCCATTGTAGGTATCCGTAAGATCCAATGAGAACTGGACCAAAGCGGTAGCGCTCGTACCCGTAGTTTGAGTAGCTCCTTGATCTTTGGTCTTCATATTGGCGCTTACAAGCAATTCCAGATTTGAATCCTTCGGCACATAAGGCCTGTTGGCATCAGTGCTTGACCAGTTGAAGTTCGCGGAAGCGTTGACTCCAAACGATTGGGTTGTTGTCAACGTATCACCGGCCTTGTTCTTGTAGGTCAAAGTAACGTCTTTGACGTTTGCAGCGGCATCCGTAGCTTCATTGGAAACGGAAGCGCCGATTGTCAATTTCTCCAAATACTGTGCTTCGTCGGTCGCGCTTATTCTGAACTTGGAGATTGGAGCGGCATTCTGGCCCCAATACAAAGCGCCTGCTGCCGGACTGCCGGCGGCTGCGGCCAATGTCATTGAACCGCTGTTCTTTACGGTCAATACTTGGGTCGGGCTTGTAGTTCCATTCGGCGCTATGCCGGCAGAACCAGGATTTACGGTATTGGAATCCTTGTCCAAAGACGTAACATCTGCGGTTGCGGCAATATCAAAGGCATATTGGTCACCGGCTGTGCCTGAAGCCGTGTTATTGGACAAGTCAACTCTAACTAACATCGTCTTTGATGTCCCGGCCGGGATGTTCCATGCCAAATTAGAGAAGGTCATCGTGCCTGTTCCGGAAGTGCCCAGCAAGTTGCTGGTTATCTTATCCGAACCGGCGATTAAAACGCCTGTTCCAGCTTCATACAACTGAACCTTAGACATTGCGTTGGCAACCGATACGGAATCACCGCCTGATTCAACACCCTCATCAAAGGTTGTCGTATCAGCGGCATAACCGGTTATCTTAATAGTGGTTACCTTCAGGTCAGAGGCCTGACCTGCCGCAAACGTAATACCAACCGCGTCAACATCTTTCATGCCCCTGATCTTTGTCTGGTCGGATGGATTACCAGCCAAGCTCAAAGTCAAAGCAGAGGAAGTGATGGTAATGTTGGAACCGGCAATGTCCGCTCGGGGAACAATATCCGCCGAGGCAACTGCCGTATTGGTTCCGGCATATTTCATCTTAGATACAGAAGCAGCATCATCGCTGTAATCATCCAATATAATCTTGAATACGCTGTCAGAGTCAAGCAATTGAGTGCCGCTGCCAAGCGAAGTGTCAACGTCGCCGGTAACTTTGAAGTTGTAAGTTACACCGGCAAGCAAATCAAGAGTATCGGTAAACTGTTTTTGAGCGCCTGTTGCGCCATCCGGACAGCTTCCAGAATCATCGACATTAAATGCCGTACCGTCTGCAGGACCCATTACAACAGCATTTGTGTCCTCGTTCCAAACCTTGATATCGTTTAGGTCATCCCAGTCGGCCTGGGTTGCAGCATTATCATATGTGCCGTCATTTCCAGTGTCAGCGCAGATAGTAAATTCTGTCTGTTTGATTTCTATGTTTGAAGCGGCCGTCATTGAGAATCTCAACAGGGTAACATCAGTCACCTGCGTACTAATAGTAGTAGCATTAGGACCGTTGTATACCAATGTCAAGACACCGCCCAAAAGCGTAAGGGTCGTTGATTCAGAAGCGGCATCCAAGGCATCAATACCTTGATTAGCAGTCCCTGAAGCAGTATTCATACCCTGACCATATTGGTCGCCTACTGCCCAAACATCCGGAGCAGTCTCAAAGTAAAGGTCAACCGTCTCATCTTTCTTTCCGGCCACATCTCCATAAACCTTAAAGGTGGCATTGCCTCCTTTGGCAATGGTAAAGCCAGAACCAAGATCAAAGACAAGGTATCCGTCAGAAGTAACCGTACCTGACCATTCTGATGCTCCTGTCATCAACTTAACATTAGTTAAGTCAGCCGGCTTTAATGTGCCGTCATTCAACATCGTTAAGCGTCTAACCGAAGCAGCTTCGGTGTTTGCCGTAAGTTTGAACTCTGAAAGCTGGGCTTGTTTCTGTCCGACTGTCGGATCAGAATACGAACCGACTTTGGCGACATCCAATCGGCCAGATGCAGCACCGGAGATGGCAAAGTTGTTGCCATTCAAAGGCACTCCCGATACCGTTGAACCTCCCGATGCCGTAACGCCCAACAACTGGAAGTAGTTGACATTACCGGCTCCTCCCGCAGTCATGTCAGCAATAAACGAGAGGTCTTTTGTACCGCTCACAGCAAGATTCAACAAATATGTGGCCTCGCCTGACGCAGACGAGAATGTCTTACCTGAAGTCAATCTCTTGGCTCCATCATAGACATATACATTTTGAAAGTCGCCTGTCGCGCCCGGACCCAATCTCTTTACAGTTACGGTATTAACCGTGCCCGTACCGCTAACTCGAACTCTCAAATATTCAACTCCGGTAGCATTATTGGTAATGGTCTGCGCTGACGGATTACCGGGAGCCAATGTTACTGACAAAGGTCCTGTTGCTACAGGAGGAGTCGGCGTTGCGCCAGGAACACGAGCATAACTCGGGATCTGGCTTACAGAAGTGTAATTGGAACCAAGTGTGTACCAGTTAAATTCTGTTTGGTTGATGACGAAAACTTTTTTGAAAAAGTTCGGATCATCGGCAACAGCCTGCGCGCCTGTAGTGTTAACCCAGTGCAAAACAGCTGTGTCTTCTCCGGTTGATTCTAATCCGTAGACTTTTTCGTCTCCGTCAACTCGGAAGAGACCGGAAGTTCCGAAAGCATCCCTGGTTGCAGGTGATACATTCTTAACTGCGGCAAATCCTCCAAGGTGTCCATAGAACCCGAAGATTGCAGGATTCAAGAATAATCTCTTGTATCCCCAGTCATTTACGATATACACATCCGGATCATCAGAACCGGCTGCGCTAACCACATCGCCTTCCTTTAGACCGTAGTCCGAAGGAGCGACCGCGAAAGCTGTCAAGGACAATACGCCCGAAAGGGACAATACTGTCGCAGCAGCTGTAAGGATCGCGGCGGTTTTTATCAAACCGACTCGATTCTCTTTTAATAAATTCGACATTTTAATTTTTTTAATTGCTGAACTGATGCCGTCGCCCGAGATGTTTGGACACCCGATGTCCAATGGACATCGGGTGTCGCTAATCAACATTTCGGGTGGATCAACAACAGAACAGATTTTAATAGTTTGGGTATCCAATGTTCGAAAAACATTGGATACCGCTAACCAACTGACCACAATAATTTCAAGGATTGTCTTTCTCGACCTAACAAACCTTAAAAGTGGTTTACAACTTTAAAACTTAATTTCATTTCTATTCTTATCATCATTTTTTTCTTGCTGTCCTTGTTGTCAATGTCCTTACCTGGACCCCTCACCTTTTGAGCAATTGTGGCTTTTGCCGTAACGATTACAATTTGCTCGAAAGGTGAGGGGTGGACTGCCTGTCCCGTTAGAGACAGGTTGCGGCTTCGCCGTAACCGTGCCTCGC
>CAZZGH010000027.1:8232-9311 GCA_964653875.1 uncultured Candidatus Saccharibacteria bacterium | reverse complement strand
TGTCGGAAATGTTCGGCTATGCCACTTCAGTGAGGTCCTTGACTGAAGGACGCGGAACATTCAACATGGAATTCAGCAGATATGATGTCGTACCACAGAACATAGCAGAATTGATAAAAGAGGGTAAGAAGTAACATGTCCCGATTTTTCCCAAATTATTTTGATTTGGTGAAAAATCGAGGATCCTTGATTTTCTAATTGCGCTTTGCGCAAAGAAAATCGGGAGAATTTGATCACTACGAACCTGTTATCAACAGTATGGTGGACCTCATTAAGGAAGGCAAAAAATAATCACAGCTTCAATTACAAGGACCGTCCTAGTGTTACTAGGACGGTCCTTGTGTTTTTTGTTAGTTTAAGATAGATTAAAGAATATGCAACGGCAACACACTTTCTCAATCGGAGAATTTTATCATTTATATAATCGAGGCGTAGAAAAGAGGAATATTTTTATTGATAAAAAAGATTTAGAGCGATTTCATAAATTATTGTATGTGGCTAACAGTACAATTCCATTCCGATTTAACGAAATAAAGGAACAAAACATAGATACTATTGATAGAGGTGATCCTATCGTAGCTATTGGTGCGTACGTACTTATGCCAAATCACTTTCATGTTTTAGCTAAAGAAATTACTCAAAATGGACTAAGTACGTTTATGAAAAAGTTGGCGACTGGTTATTCTATGTACTTTAATAAAAAATATGAAAGAGTAGGCCCGTTATTACAGGGGAGATTCAAAGGGGAACATGTTATCCGCGATGAACATCTTGAGTATCTTTATGCTTATATTCATCTCAATCCAGTAAAACTTATTGAGCCAAAATGGAAAGAAGTGGGAATTAAAAATAAAGATAAGGCTGTTAAGTTTATTAGTGGATATTACTTCTCAAGTTATGATGATTATTGTAATAAAACAAGGCGAGAATGCGCCATTCTTTCTAAGGATGAATTTCCAAAATACTTTTCAGAGACAAATAACTTTAAAACTTATATCAATGATTGGCTTAGTATTAAGGAGGCCGCTATGTCGAATGAATAACCAAGGACCGTCCTAGTGTTACTAGGACGGTCCTTG
>CAZZGH010000027.1:3552-8132 GCA_964653875.1 uncultured Candidatus Saccharibacteria bacterium | reverse complement strand
AGGACGGTCCTTGGTAACCTGGGTTGATTTTTATTGTGGATATGGTATGATTTAGGCCGTTCGTTAACATGCTCCGGATGGAACGCTCGCAATTCCGCGAGATGGCCATTCGCAGCACTCTTCATTGGGAGATGTGTCCATGGGAAGCGAATTAAATGATGTGTTTGCCCAGATCATGATATGTGTCATCTTGGTGATAGCAAGTGTTGGCATTGTTTTTAGAGCTTTGGTAGCCATTTTCATTTGGTATGACGAAACGAATAGTGAGAAGCGTGGAATGCTCAAATAATTGCCATCCTTCGTATCGTCGAAAAAAGCAGTATCTTCGCTGGAAACTAATCTGCAAAATATTCTGAGGTAGGAAAAGGTTTACATCAATCAGTATATTACTAGGTAGCACACTGAAGCTGAGCGCCGAGGAATCTTGTAAGACATCCGAGGCGCTTTTTGTTTATAATAAGTTTGAATCTCTATTGCTAATCGTCATCTAACAACTAAATCAACCGGCGGAGGGTGTGTGCCTTTTTAAAATTTAGTCCCGATTTTGTCGAGGATCCTCGATAGCTTTGCTATCGGGATAAGTATTTTAGAAAAGGGCACCCCGCAGTTATGCATAGAGGTTGTGTGAGCGTATTTGTTGCATTTTTCTGATTATTTTAATAATATACTCCAATGAATCCCGTTAGAAGTTAACCCTAACGGGAGTAATATGAATTTAAGTAATATAAAGTTTGTGAGCTTGCCACCGGTTAAAAGCGGTGGACGGTCTGCAAAACTTCTAATGGGATGAACATCGACGAGCTCAAAAAACTGGTGAAGCACTCTACTGCGGTTTTGGTGTTGGATAATGGCGAACCATCCTTTGCAATTTTGAGTTATGATGCATATAAAGACCTTGTTTTAGGAGGAAAAGAGAAGGAAATCAAGATAAATCATGCTGTTACAAACGGAATTAATCAAAATGACAGCTCAATTCCACCCGTAAAATCTACTCCCCCTGAAAACGAGCTTGAGATATTGGAGAGGATAAATAAAGACATTTTGGCCCTAAAGAGCGAGATAGAGAAAGAAGAAAGACTTGTGTCTATTGACTAATCGTTGGCATTCCGCTAAAATACATATTGCACGTTTAACTAACTAGTTTATAGCTTTTAGCTTCTAGGCCTTAGTCCTAAAAGCTAATTTCTAAAAGCTAATTTCTAAAAGAATGGCAGGAAAATTTGATAGAACTAAGCCGCATTTGAATATCGGCACAATAGGTCATGTCGACCACGGTAAAACCACGCTAACCGCGGGTATTTTGCATGTATTAAATCTAATGAAAGAAGATGGCTATTCTGCCCGAGAGGAAGGAGTAGACCAGATTGACAATGCTCCGGAAGAAAAGGCTAGGGGTATTACTATCGCTTTACACCATTCCGAATATGAGACGCCAAAACGCCACTATGCCCATGTTGACGCTCCGGGACATGCCGATTACATCAAAAACATGATTACCGGTGCTGCACAGATGGATGGAGCGATTTTGGTTGTCGCTGCTACCGATGGTCCTATGCCTCAAACCAGAGAGCACATTTTACTTGCCAGACAGGTCGGCGTTCCCAACATTGTTGTTTTCTTAAATAAAGTTGATCAAGTTGACGATACCGAGATGGTTGATTTAGTTGAGGCCGAGATCAGGGAACTTTTAAATAAATATCAATTTCCCGGAGACAAGACTCCTATAATTCGCGGTTCCGGATTGAAGGCTCTTGAAGCCAAATCAAAAGATGACCAATGGGCTAAACCGATTAAAGAATTGATGGATGCGGTAGACACTTTTTTCCCAGATCCAGTTAGAGATACCGCAAAGCCGTTCCTTATGCCTATTGAAGATATTTTCTCAATTGAAGGAAGAGGAACAGTTGTAACCGGAAGAATTGAAAGAGGTATCGTTAAACTTAATGAAGAAATTGAAATAGTCGGTATTAAACCAACTTCCAAGACAGTTGTTACTGGTATCGAAATGTTTAACAAACAGTTAGATGAGGGTATGGCCGGAGATAATGCTGGAATACTTTTGAGAGGGACTAAAAAAGAAGAGATTGAAAGAGGCCAGGTTCTGGCTAAGCCGGGCACCATAACTCCTCATACCGATTTTGACGCTGAAATATATGTCTTGACAAAAGAAGAAGGCGGAAGACATACTCCTTTCTTCAAGGGATATAAACCCCAGTTCTATTTCCGAACCACCGATGTTACGGGAGAAGTATTGTTACCGGAAGGAACCGAGATGGTTATGCCTGGAGATACCGCTAATTTGAAAGTTCAGTTAATTGCTCCAATTGCCATGGAAGAAAAACAGAGATTTGCTATTAGGGAAGGTGGCAAGACCGTTGGTGCCGGAGTCGTAACCAAAATTAATAAGTAAAATAAACTGAAGCCCCGACGGGTAGTCGGGGCTTCAAAATGTTCTTTCCAAGAAAAATGGCTAAAAAAACGACAGAAATAAAACAGAGAATACGGATCAAACTGCGGGCTTATGACAATAAGATTATAGACAAGTCCGCTGCCCAGATTGTTGAAACCATCGAAAGATATGGAGGCCATCCGATTGGTCCGGTGCCTTTGCCGACGGAAATCCAGAAATTTACGACCAACCGCTCGGCATTCATTGATAAGAATTCCAGAGAGCAGTTTGAGATGCGCACTCACAAGAGGATCATAGATATAAATTTACCGACGCCGAAGATTATAGATGCGTTGATGAATTTAAACTTGCCGTCAGGGGTAGAAATTGAGCTTAAGACGTAAATGACGGCCCAAGAGTTCGAGCAGTAGCGAAGGACGATTGGCTGCCGGAATTTATCCCGCTCCATCTGGGTACAAAATAACAGATAAGATAAAATAGAGCCGAAGGCGTTTTACAAAATAACAAAAATATAATCACGAAACTTGATTCCAGATGGGGTCGGGATTCGTGGATTAAAACAAAAAAATGAAACCAGAATCAAAATCTGAAAAAAAGAAACTAAAAAACCAGAAAGACGGTTTGATGAATTAGAGAGAAAATTTGATGTTTGTGCGGAGGTCGATCAACTCAAATCTCAAATGAGTAAAGTTTGGCAGGCATTAAATATAAAAAATTAATTTATGGAACAAGAACCAAAAATTGAAGGCAAAAAAGATGGAAGTAAGGAAGAGGCCTTAACTCTTTCATTGGAAGCATGGACAATTTCTGAAGAAATATGGAATGATGTTGTTCGAAATAACAGTACGAAGATAGAAAGGGATGTTGCTGACCAGTTTATTGCGAAAGCACGAGAGGCAATATTGGCACTTGAAAAATACGCATCATCTGTTAGTTCACAAGAGAACAAGCAAGGAGAGATTAAGGATGCTGAGGCGAGCATCAACTCCCTTAAAGAAGAAATAGAAAGAATAGAAAAAGGAGTAGAAGGTATTATGAAATAAATTATCCCCTTACTCTCTTCATCAGAAGTGGTGGAGAGGAATAAGGTAGTAATTGGTAAGTAGAATTTATCCGGTTTAATCGAGTTCACAGAACTTGAGCCGGTTTTTAAAAATTCACTTATCGTATTAAAACCTTTATTGAAATAAGTGGTTTTAAAGAAAATCACAACCGAATAAGTTAAATTAAATTTAGCAGGACAACAGAGTTCCCAATATAAGTCGCCGACGCGTGTCCCCATTGCTCCTCTCGGGAGCATTCAGAAAAGGAAGGAATGCAATGGAGCCCCTCGCGGGCGACTAATATGGGAGCCCACTCCGAGAGCCCAGCTGAATCTGGGTTTTTGATTGCTTATCCAAGAGGATCTCGCTTACGAATCCGATTGGCTACAAGCAATACAACCCCGCACTTTCTGGGCTAAGGTGTGATATTTCAAGAAAACAGAGCCGAAGGCGATTTGCACTTCTGGTCTGGTGAATAATCAAAACATTATTCCAGATGGTGCGGGGTTAATAAGGCCCCCGAAGGACGTGAACAAATTCAACATTATGAAGTTTGTATTGGGCACAAAATTAGGGATGAGTCAGGTTTTTGAGGAAGACGGAAAAGTCGTCCCGGTTACTATTGTTGAAGTTGATCCTAATGTTGTGGTTCAAGTTAGAACGAAAGAAAAAGACGGATATGAAGCTGTTCAGATTGGAACTGGAACCAAAAAAGTTAAAAACATAAATAAACCCCAAAGGGGACACCTTAAAGATCTTGGCAATTTAAAACACACGAAAGAAGTCAGAGGTAGTAGTGAAATGAAAGTTGGGGATAAGATTGATGCCTCTGTTTTTGCGATTGGAGACAAGGTTAAAGTTACCGGAATATCAAAAGGGAAAGGTTTTCAAGGAGTTATGAAAAGACATGGATTTTCTGGTATGCCTCACAGCCACGGTCATCACCACGTTGCCAGGCACGGCGGTTCTATTGGTCAAAGATTTCCCCAGCATACGTTAAAAGGGATGAGAATGGCCGGACGAATGGGAACCAATAGAGTAACCACTAGAGGATTAAAAATCGTAAGAGTTGATGTAGAGAACAGGTTGCTTGCCGTCAAAGGCGCGGTTCCCGGAAACAGAGGCCA
>CAZZGH010000027.1:0-3452 GCA_964653875.1 uncultured Candidatus Saccharibacteria bacterium | reverse complement strand
ATGGAAGTAATATTATACAATCAAAAAGCAGAGAATATCGGAAAGGTTGATTTGCCTGATAAGATTTTTGGTTTAGAAATGAACAATGATTTGGTCCACCAGATTGTGACATCACAGATGTCCAACAAAAGACAAGTTATCGCTCATGCCAAGGGCAGAGGAGAAGTAAGAGGCGGAGGCAAAAAGCCGTGGAGACAGAAGGGTACCGGCCGAGCCAGACACGCTTCCATTCGTTCACCGATATGGAAAGGTGGAGGAGCAACTTTTGGGCCGACCAAAGAAAGAAATTTTAAGAAAAAAATTAACAAGAAGATGGCACGAAAGGCGCTATTTATGACTTTGTCTTCAAAAGCAAAAGACAAACAACTCTTTGTTTTGGATGATGTTAGATTAGAAAATCCAAAAACAAAAGGAATGGCGGCAATATTTAAAAATTTCTCAAGCCTAATGGGCAATAAACCGACGGCGTTGCTTATTGTCCCCACCCTGGAAGACAAAATAAAAAGATCGTCAAAGAATTTGCCGAATTTTTCGGCCGTGGAAGCCAGAAATCTGAACTCGCCGGAAGTTCTTTCATATAAATATTTGATTTTGGTAAAGGGTTCGATAGACGCTTTAAATCAGACTTTCAATAAATAATATGGCATTTAATTTATTTCAAAAGGAAAACAAGAATAAAGAAAAAAAGACCAAACCGATGCCAAAAGAAGAAGTTATGGTAAGCGAAAATGAGGCCAAAGAAAAGGCAATATTTTTGCCGACCGGTACAAGCGAGGGTGCATATAAAGTTTTAAAGAACTTTTTCATAAGCGAGAAAGCCTCTTCATTAAATGGATTTAATCAGTATGTTTTTAAGGTTTTTAGAAGCGCCAATAAGAGCCAGATAAGGAAACAGGTTGAGAAGCTTTTTAATGTAAAGGTCGAGAGCGTCAAAGTTTTAAATATGCCGAGGAAAAGAAGAGACTTGGGCAAGCATCCTGGTTTCAGATCGGAATTCAAAAAAGCAATTGTAGTTTTGAGAAAAGGCCAAAGTATCGATCAGGCTAAGGCCTGACGATAAATGACTAATTTCTAATTACTAATTTCTAAAGTTTGGAATTTAGTAACTGGAAATTGATTAGAAATTAGATATTAGACATTAGAAATTTTATGAAAATATACAAACCGACAACTCCATCCAGAAGGGGAATGAAGGGATATGATTTTTCTCAATTAACCAAGATTGAGCCCTTAAAGTCTCATAAATGGGGTTTTAATAAATCTTATGGCAGAAATAATAGAGGAAGAATTACTGGTCCTCGAAAAGGCGGAGGAGCAAAGAGGTTGTATAGAGATGTAGATTTTAAACAGATTGACAAATTGAACATTCCCGGAAAGGTTGTAGCATTAGAATACGATCCGAATCGTACATCAAGAATTGCCAGAGTCCACTTTGTGGATGGAGAGAAAAGATATATATTAGCTCCGCAAGAGTTGAAAGTGGGAGATACTGTTATCACTGCAGAACAAGCTCCGATAAGACCGGGCAACAGAATGAAACTGAAGAATATTCCGCAAGGTTCCCTTATTCATAATGTGGAATTATTTCCCGGACAAGGCGGAAGACTAATAAGGTCAGCGGGTTCTGGCGCTATGGTTATGGCGAGCGAAAGCGGTTTTGTCCAATTAGTAATGCCTTCATCGGAGATAAGACGAGTTCAGGAGGAATCCTATGCGTCTATTGGCCAGGTTTCAAATGCTGAACACGGTACAATAGTTTTAGGGAAAGCTGGAAAATCAAGATGGCTTGGCAGGAGACCCAAAGTAAGGGGTACAGCCATGAATCCGGTGGATCATCCTTACGGAGGCGGAGAAGGACGGCAAGGTAGAGGAACGAGGCGCCCGAAGACTGCATATGGAAAAATCACCGGTGGAAGAAAAACACGAAACAAAAAGAAAAAGTCGAATAAGTTTATCAAAAGAAGAATAAAATAATATGAGCCGCTCACTTAAAAAAGGACCATATATAGATGAGAAGCTATTGAAAAAGATAGGCAAATTAAAGTCGGGCGATAAGGTTATTATTAAGACGTGGTCCCGGGATTGTACAATTATTCCGGAAATGATTGGATTCACTTTTGGCGTGCATAATGGCAGAGTTCATGTTCCAGTTTTCGTGACAGAAGATATGGTTGGACATAAGTTGGGTGAATTTTCATTGACTAGAAAATTTGTAAGGCATGGCGGAAGAATGCAGAGAGAATTAGAAGCTGCCCAAAAGCAGAAAGATATTGATGCCGCCCAGGCAGCCAAGGCCCCGGCTGAAGGAGCCGCTCCGGTTGCACCCAACAAATAATGTTTAAACATTTAAATATTTAAATATCACAATATGGCAGAGGTTAAAGCACAATTGAACGGATTAAGAATAGCTCCGAGAAAAGTCAGGGCTGTTGCTAATTTGCTTAAAGGCAAGGATGTTATATTTGCTTTGAATCAGATGGAGTTTTTAATAAAAAGGTCGGTCTTTCCGTTGATAAAATTATTGAATTCTGCTATTGCCAATGCTGAAAACAACTTTAGTATGGTTAAAGAGAATTTGTATGTGAAGGATTTTCTTGTAGATGAGGGTATTAAATTAAAGAGATATATGCCCAAAGCGCAGGGACGAGCCGGAGAAATTCAGAAAAAAACAAGCAGAATCCGTATTGTTTTAGACGAAAGAGTTGCCGGATTAAAACGTTCCGCTACCGAAGTTAAGAAGGGCGTTGAGCCGCAGGGACAAGAGGGACTAAGAAACAAGATCTCAACGAAAAGCAATCTCGGCACTGGGACGATTAAAACTGAAATAGGAAAGAAAAGCGAGGGTAGTATAGCAAAAAGATTATTCAGGAGAAAACAAGTTTAGAGGGTAGAAAGTAGAGAGTAGAAAGTAGTATTTAATTACTACATTCCACATTCTACATTCCACATTCAATTTTGGGACAAAAAATATCGCCAACTTCATTCAGGATAGGTATTCAAAAGGATTGGGCATCCCGTTGGTTTGGCGGACGCAGATATGTGCCGTATTTAAAAGACGATGTTGCGACAAGAACTTTTCTGCATAAAAAATTAAAAAATATAGGGGTGGACAGGATTGAACTTGAGCGAGGAACTGATACTTTAAATGTGATTATTTTTACAGCAAGACCTGGATTACTGATCGGACGCGGAGGCACCGGAGTTGAGGAATTAAAAAATGCCATACAAAAAGTACTTAAGAACAAAGTTTCTGTCAGGATAGAGATTCAAGAAATTAAAAACCCGGAAACATCGGCCATGATAATGGCTGAATCCATTGTAGACCAGATAGAAAAACGGATTCCTTTCAGAAGGATAATGAAACAGACATTGGCCAAAATCGTGGCTTCCAAACAGGTAAAAGGTGCGAAGATTTTACTTGGCGGGCGGTTAGATGGAGCTGAAATTGCTCG
>CAZZGH010000026.1:0-9549 GCA_964653875.1 uncultured Candidatus Saccharibacteria bacterium | reverse complement strand
GTCAATCTCGTCCCTGCGATAAACCTTGCCATAAGAGAAACAGCCAACCGGCTCGTCCACAGCCATGCGTTTTTTCACATCTTCGTTTTGAAGATAGTAATACCACATCACTGTCGTGTGGGTGCGAAGAATATTTTTATCATCCACATAATAAGTGTCGGATTTAGACCGGGCAGGATGATCAGCAGGAAAATCAAACAAGTCAAAACTTATATCGGCCGGTACTATTTCTGGTACTTCAATAACGTCAAAACCTTCAAAGTCCGGCGAGGCAATTACCCGTTGAACTATTTCGTAAATTGGACTGCCGGGTGTGCGCGACAAGTCAGGCATCGCTAGATAGCGCTTCATGCGCTCCGATTCGGCATCATGGCGGCTTTCCAATTGCCGTTTGAGATTTTCCTCTTCTTCAGATTTAATTTTAATATCTAACATATCTGATTAAAAAAATACCAAAACAAACGATTAAAGAAATTACAAAACTTATTTTAAATGATTTATAAAAATCCGGCCAGTCTATCTTAAGCTTGAATCTGTTTAACACCAGTGTGCTCAATCCCCATAAAACCATAAAAAATGATGTGAAGAATAAATATTTTACATGGGGGCCTGATTTATACGGATCGATATTCAAAAAAATAATAAAAAGTCCGGCAATAGATAATGCTGTCACCAAAAAAATTATAAAAATATACCACCTCATGACTAATAAACTTTAGCATAAATGCTTTGTTTTTTGAAGATAATATGGTATTATTTTTTTAATATTTTGGGGGTGTAGCTCAATTGGTTAGAGCGCTTCCCTGTCACGGAAGAGGTTGCGGGTTCGAGTCCCGTCACTCCCGCCACAATAAAAAATGAGCATGCATTTATCGCATGCTTGTTTTTTATTGCCGAGGAGTGACGGGACGAGAAAGACGGAGCGATGTCGCAATCAGCAGATGGCGACCGCGAAACTATTATCCGTGACCGAGTCCCGCCTGTAGGCGAATCTGTCGCCAAAAGGGGCAAGACTCCTTGAAAGAGGGGTTTTGTGTTTTTTGGGCTTGGTTATTTGGAGTTTTCCATGGTTCGAGTAAATGGTTGAAATGTGGCTAAGAGTCGGAGGGATTCGAACTTTTAAGGAGAGGTTGACAAATCATAACTAATAAAGTATCTTATTATCGTTGCCTGAATTAAGGGAGGACCTCTAAATGGCTAGTCGCCAAGATAAAAAAATAGAAATTCCTATCGTTTTATCTAGAAGAGATTGGCAATTTTTCAGTAAAATAGTAGACATTGGTAAACACCAAATGCGGGTTGAGGACATACATGCTTGCCCCAAGGTGGGTAATGAAGTCGAGAAACAAATCAGGAAACATGATTCTAGTCTTTGGATGCCAGGTCCCCAATCTGTAGCCGACTAACCATCGGCTTTTTAATTACTCAAAATCACGTTAAATTAATTTTATTGAGCAAGTGTCTACTATTGCCGACATTGTTGATTTGATATGTTTGTTTTAATTTGATAATCTGAATATATGGTTAAGGAAAACAACAGAGGAACAACTCTTGATGGTCTGGCTAACATGGTGGCTAGGGGGTTTGAAAATACTGCTACTAAGCATGAATTAAAGGAATTGAGGACCGAACTAAAAGAAGATATCCAAACATTGGCAAAGAAAGTCGATAAATTGGATTATCAGATAGACGAGGTTTACGATATTCTCAAGCGTTTTGAAGAAAACGATATTTTAAATCTACAAAAAAGAGTTCAAATTCTCGAAAAAGCCGTTAGGGCTTTAGCTGGTCAGACATCTAAGTAAAATAAGTTATTGATTGAAATCTATGTCATTTTGTTTTAAGATTGGTATAAGTTTTTGAATTAAATATTTAATAGTATAGTGGACAGGTTGAGTTTTCCACCTGTCCCGAACAACCCCGCCCCAAATTAAAAGTCCCGCCCTGTGGGACTTTTATCTGTCAAATGATTCTTTTTGAGATGCTACTGACAGACGTATGAGAAAATCCTCTGGTTTTAGAGCGATTTTTTTGTGAGCATTGTAAAGTGTTTTTTCTCCGGCATAACTGACGGCCGAACGAAGATGGCCGCTTATTCTGTTTATCACGCCGACAACACTGCCGACATAGGGAACCTTTATTGACTGGCCTTCTTGCGGCGTACTTAATGCTTCTTCCAGATTATCGGAGGTAGAATTATCAGCCACAGCTTCAGGCGAAGTCATACCACGATAAATCTTGACTCTTTGTTTCGTAACCGGATCATCAGTAATAAAGCCCGGGCTTTCATCGGTACCGGACAACATACTACCAAGCATAACAGTCGAAGCGCCGGCGGCAATCGCCAAGAAAATATCTTTATCATTTTTAATTCCTCCGTCAGCGATAATAGGAATTTTTCCATTTGTGGCAAGGTATGCTTCTCTTATCGCTTGCATTTGCGGAACACCCGCGCCAACTTCAAGGCGCGTCCGGCATCCCCTGCCGGGTCCAATACCAACCTTAATAGCATCGGCACCTAGTTCCATCAAAAATCGCACACCTGAACTTGTTGCAATATTGCCACAAGCAATCGGAATATCTTTAAATCTTGACCTGAAATTTTTAAAAGATTTTTTAATAATATCCGAATCCGCATGAGCCACATCCATTAAAATACAGTCCGCACCCGCCCTGATTAATGATTCAGCTCTTTCCATATAATCGCCCGAAGCACCAATAGCCGCGCCGGCCAAAAGCCGTCCCTTTTTATCTTTATTCGAATAAGGTTTTTGTTTAGCAAGCCGAAGATCTTTCATTGTTATCAAACCTCTTATCCTTCTTTTTTTATCAATCAATGGAAGTTTTTCTATTCTGTTTCGGAACATTACTTTTTCGGCTTCCTCAATGGAAATCCCCAATCTAGCAGTTACTAATTCTTTAAACGGAGTCATAAATTCCTCTACCAAATGCCCGTCCTTTTCGTCACTTCTCAATACGTCCCGATGGGACAAAATCCCGGCTAATATTCTTTTACCCGGTTCGTCTTCCAACAAAATTCCGCTTACCCCCTTTTTCTCTATAATAATTTTTGCTTCTCCTATAGTGGCCTTCTTATAAAGCACGATCGGATTTTCAATAACAAACGAATGTTGGATTTTTACATATCTTACTCTAGCCGCCTCGTCTTCAATGCTGCAATTCCTATCAATAAATCCGAAACAGCCCTCAAGTGAAAGTGTCTTCATCATTTTTTCCCTAGTTACGGAATCCATATTAGCTCCGATTATAGGCATGCTTATGGAAATACCTTTCGCAAGGGGCATAGTCAGATCAACTTCTTTACGAGTCAAAACAATACTATGTTGGGGTCTTAATATAAAATCGTCGAAGGTGGCTCCGTAAAATATCTGCTCCAGTTTTGTATTTGGATTCGGCACCAATTTAAGTTATCAGGAAATCTTGCTCTTGAAAAGTTTCAGTAAATCAATCCCCCGCGCCAACTAGATAGAAATTCATCTCTGGTCAAGAAATAATTGTGACCGCGAACACGGCCATCAGAATCTTGGATATAATATCCAATTATTTTATCGTCAGATTCTTGAAAGCCGTGAACAACCAACATGTGGCTATCTTTGGGACGATGAATTGAAACCAGCACCGGCTGACCATTTTCCAGATTGCGGTTGATTATCAAAAGACCTGATTCTTTTTCTTCTGGCGTACAGAAAAACTTTTTTGCATATTGGAGTTCTAACCCAAAATCTTTTGACAGCTCAACAATAACCGCGTGTTTCCAGCCGATATTTTCAAGATAACCATCTTTGGCAAATCCCTTCTTTACCAAATCCATGACCGAAATGTCTAATTTGGGATTGTGAAGTTTTAACAACATCCACAATGAGCAGACGGCGCATATTCGATGCGCCCATTGCGGATCGTGTTCTGCATCATGCTGATTGCAGATTGGAAGCTTAATCAGTATCTCTTTCACTCTTATATTGTCCCCATTTTATGCATTTGCAAAAAATGGGGACAATCGTTATCTGTTATCCAATTCTGGGTGCCAGAAAATTTTTTCTATTTTTCGTGTATTGTTGTATGTGTAATGGTGTTTATGGGGGAATCCTGTTCCTTTCGAATCATTACTTATCGCCTCTTCACCACCGACAAAAAAACCTATATGGTTGTGCGGCTCTCCGTTGCGGCCATCTTTTTTCTCCCAAATTAAAACCGCACCCGACTTCAAGTCGCCCGTTTCATACCACCCATTTTCAATTATGTCTTTTTCGGTTGAAGCGACCGTAAGATGGATTGATTTAATCCAATGTTTTTTTTCCATGAAATCCAATAGAGAGTTGAATGAGTAAAGTATATAAGAAACAAAGACTGCGCAAGAGTTTTTTCCATCCTTAAGAGCATCCTCTATTTCCTCGCCTTTTTCTACATAAAAATTGCGAAACAAATGGTTCTCGCCTTTTGCTGAATTTTCAATTTGAGTTAGGTAATTCTTTTTAAACAATAGGTTCATTGTTTTTAAAATACATAAAAAGAGACTTCTCGTCAAAAAACCGCTTCAGCGGTTTTTGACACTCCTCATTATTTTCTACTTAATACTTCACTATTTAGGCGCCACTTCCCTCCACTTTGGTATTGGTTTTTGGATAATGAGAGGACCTTTAGTTTTAGTACAAGATTGATTAGCATTATCGGTCGCCGTCAAGGTTACGTAATAAGAACCTTCAGTTGAATAGGTATGGGATGGATTTTGAGTAGTTGAAGAACCGGCATCGCCAAATGCCCAATTCCATTTTCGGCCATTTGGATTGCCATTAAACACAGTCGCGTCAGTAAATTGAACCAGTTTACCAAGTGGCGGACTAGGATTATTAAATATACCATTCGCTGTCCAATTGAAATCAACTTGCGGATAAGGGTAGGACGGTGTTTTCCAGCTACTTGACGGATTAGACCAATTTGAAACCACATCATAGCTATTCCAGACCCTCACACGAGCTTTATAGGTTATGTTGAATTGTAAGATTCCTTGGCCGGTAAAATATGCATTAGATCCTGAATTTATTTTACCGGTGTCTAATATCGGATTGTTAAAGCTTCCTGTATCAGTAACCTGTACCTGATAAGCGCTTTGGGGACTGCCTGATGGATCAGAATATGTCCAACCAACAGTAGCCGCCGGACCAGACATACAATAATCAGGTTGAATTACTGTCACATTTGTTGGATCATTCGGGGTAGGTGAATTTAATATCACTTGGACAGTATCCGAAGCCGAACCGTTTCCGGAACAACCAAGAGTATAATTATATGTTTTGGGATTAGTTAGGTTTCCGGTTGATTGCGAACCACTTAGAGCTTTGCTCCCCGACCAATCACCAGAAGCGGTACAAGAGCCGGCATTTGTTGACGACCAGGAGAGATTTGCACTAGTATTCCATGATATATTTATCGGGCCGTCCGAACTATTTGCTTTAATGTCAACTGTCGGTGGTGGCGGCGGACCAACATTCACCGTAACAGAACTCGTCGTCCCGCCATCGCAAGTAATGACATATGTATAAGTCGATTTTGATGTCAGGTTTCCAAGAGATTCTGTCCCTCCGCTCGCGCTCTTATTCCCCGACCAGTCCCCGGAGGCGGTACACGAAGTAACAGTTGCGGTTGTTATCCAATTTAAATCTATTGCCGGATTCGCACTGGCTTCAGTCCATGTCAGATCAACTGAATTTTCGGAGTATGAAGAATCCCCCGCTTTTTTTACGTCAAGGTCAACCGTGGGCGGAACAGGGGTAGGCACAGGCGTAACATAAATATTTAGTATCAAGGTTTCTCCGAAACCTCTTTCTGTTGTTTCAGGAGGCGGATATGTACACGTTTTATTGTCCCTTGATCTTATATAATCCGACCCGGTAGGCGGAGTCCCCACGTGAACCATCTGCATTTCCAGGGGATATGTACCGGGAGTGCTCGGGGCGGTAATTGTAAAACCTCTACTCATATTCCACGTAGTATTTTTATAAATCGTGTTGCCGACACTTCTTGATGCGGGACTTATGGTCGGAACTCCGCTTCTTTTGTGGAACCTGTATATACTTAAAGTGCCTCCGTACCATTTCGTCTGGTCCGTATTGTTTCCGTTTTTGACTTGAGGCTGAAAGAAATATGTTTCGCCCATGCCTAAAGGGATTGTCGTTCCGTTCGCGGGACTTACTATGGTCGCGTCTTCAACACAATTTACCGAATTTGGCGAAGGCGGAGGCGGGTCGCTCGGCGGAGGAGTCGGCGTACTTCCTCCGGCCGGCCCCACCGCTAGAGCCGCCGTATCCACCAATGTATACCCCACAGAATTGTTTTTGGCGTAAAGATTATATGTGTAACTTCCTTCTTTCAATCCTATCCCCTCCGAGCCGGTATCCGTAACAGAGCCGCTCGTTGCGCTGTCAACCGGAGTAATATTCCTGCCTCCGTCAGGAGAAGTGCCGGTTATGGTAATATATGTTTTTGTCGCTTTTGAGGTACTCCAGGTAATTACAGGACTACATCTTTGGGTACATGAATTAGGATTAACAGTCACTTGACCGGTTGGAGTTTTGGTATTGTTTATGGCTGTAAAATTAACGGTCTGGGTAACTTCAACGCAATCAGGGCCGTTTCCCTCGGGTCCGCAGGCCTTTAAAGTGAAATTAGCCGTTCCCGGCGTATTTCTCGTAAACGAGCCCCAATTATTATCAGAACTCTGAACTCCCGTAGACCCGCCTCCGTCGCTGGTGCCGTCCCAGAATATAGTTGGGCCTGACACATTAGGAGGTATTCCCGGCGAAGCATTGGTAGTATCCCAAGATAAGGAGATGTTCGTTCCGACTTCGGCTGAACTAGTTGAAGGAGTTAGATAATCAATATAGACTCTTCTTCCGTATGCTTTAATATCAGTGGCAGTATAGGCATTATTTACGTAGATATGAAGAGACACGGCATTGTAATCACTTAAATCACCCAGATCTATTTGGCTATCGGGTAACCAGTAATTCTCTCCTCCTTTAACCTTTCCACTTACATAGGTCTGGCAATTTGCAGAGGAGCTTCCCCATCCATATTTTGTTATGCAGGCATCTCCTCGTAAATAGGCGCTGCTTCCGAATGCCTGGGTAACCCATGTCCTTACGTCATATTTATAGGCCTGGAAATTGCCCGTATCGCTTATATAAAGGGTGGGATAGCAATCTTTACTATCCATACTGTCACAGATTTCTCGGCTTACAATCTCATCATTAAATGGTTTTGTATTTGGAACTGTAGCGCTTAAATCAAAAAGGGGGATTAAGAGAAAAGAAATGAAAATGCCAAAAATAATTATTCTCTTATGTTTTAGGCTCATTATTTAAATTATAATAAATTGGGTAATTTTTATCAAAACAAAAAAGGGGGATAAGTCCTTTTTGACTTATCCCCCGCCACCGCAAAAGAGTCAAGAAAGATCCCATTCAATCTTCTGGTGCGTATCGCGGCACCATCGAGGGGGTCTTCCTTTGTTATATTCTATACCAGGATAAAAACAAAACCTCAAATAATTCACGAATCCATCCCCTTCTTGGGCATAATATCCAAAAACTACCTCCGAATAAATCTGTTTTGGCTTGAATCCTCTCAAGCCGCTAAAAACCTTGAGTGGTTTTCCTGGCTGTAGGGGGTTGTCCTCCCTCTCTTCCACAGCCGTTATCGACATCCAAATCTCCTGGTCTGAGTTATTTCTGACATCAGCCCAGAAATTCACACTTTCACCGACTTTTGCCCGGCCGCCCGGGATATGAGGGGTCGCCCACTTCATATCCATAATGAGCAGGTTATCGGGCAAAAAAATCGTATCGATGAATTTTGTAGGCCTCTCCCCGGGCCCCGGCCAAAAAGACCAAGGATCACTAGAATCACCTGGCCCCGCAGGGCCTTTCCCGTCGCACCCGAGGAACAACAACGATAAAAACTGTAAAAGAACCAAACGATGCTTCATTCTATGCTTCATTTTCCCTCCTAGACTGTAGTCTCCCCTAATCATACAACGGAAACAGCGCTAAGTCAAGGCTAATATCTCAAGACCAAAAAGGGCCTCGTTTAAAGCCCTTCTAGCTCTTTAATCTGCCAACAACTACTCTTGCGGATAAACGCTTACAACGTAGCTTGCAGTAATCGCCTTGAAATCTTTTTCTCCAAATATATTCTCTGCCGTCGTAACTTTTAATGCTAATCCTTGTACATTCTTTAAATCCTCAAAACTTCCTTCCTGAATATCTTTCTTAAGATCATCCGGATTCCACGCCCCTCCAGTTTTTTCAAGCTCTTTCATGGAAAGCATATACCAAATCGTCTTCACAAATTTTGTTTCGGGAGTTACCTCAACCGCCACATCATAAAGTTTATTAACAATTTCCTGATCTTTAATTTTAGCTTTTTCTGAATCAGAAACAATATAAGACCCCTTAAGATAAATCTTGTTCGCTTCCACTTTCTGGATTGCCCCCTGGAATTCTCTGCTTTCTATCCCTCCAATCATTCCGGGAAATTTATCGGAATATTTATAATAGGCAACAAGCCCGGCAACAATAATCAAAATACCGATCCCCAACCAAATCAGATTTTTATTTCTAAAATACTCCAAACTCATGATTAAATTATAACATTACCAAATCTACAATTGCAAAACATAAGGTTATAAACAAGCAATTTGCTTTTTTAAAAACTGGTTTACCTCGGAAGCGGCAATTCTTTCCTGTTTCATGGTATCGCGGTCGCGGATAGTAACAGTATCATCTTCAAGAGTTTGAAAATCAATAGTAATACAATATGGCGTGCCTATCTCGTCCTGCGAATAATAGCGTTTTCCAATATTTCCACGGTCATCCCAGGCAATATTTAAACCTGTTATTTTTAAATCTTTGAATATTTGCTGCGCTTTACCGACAAGCTCCGGCTTATTTTTAAGCAAGGGAAACACGGCCGCTTTGTATGGCGCAAGTTTGGGGTGCAACTTAAGGATAACTCGCTTATTCTCCATATCTTCATCATACGCATCGCACAAAAATGCCAACACTGATCGATCGGCTCCGGCAGACGTTTCAATAATGTACGGATAAAATCTTTCTCCAGTTTTTTCATCAATTTCAGACAAGTCTTGCCCTGAGAACTTGCTGTGCCTTGATAAATCCCAATCTCCCCGGTTATGAACGCCTTCCATCTCATGCCAACCAAATGGAAATTCATAATAAATATCCTCGGCCGCTTTGGCGTAATGGGCCAGCTCATCTTTCGCATGAGGATGAAATTTTAGATTCTCTTTTTTAATGCCTAACTCTACGTACCATCTCATCCGTTCATTTTTCCAATAATCAAAATACTTCTTGGCATCTGCCGGTTTTACAAAATGTTGCTGTTCCATCTGCTCAAATTCCCGCATTCTATAAATAAAATGGCCGGGAGTTATCTCGTTGCGAAACGCCTTGCCAATCTGAGCGATACCAAATGGAATTTCAGCCGACATAGATGTTTTCACATTTTTAT
>CAZZGH010000025.1:0-9627 GCA_964653875.1 uncultured Candidatus Saccharibacteria bacterium | reverse complement strand
CCCTCGAGCATTACCTGGGTATTGCCTTTGATTCCAGACATCAGATCTCCTTAGGCGTTTCACGATCTATTCTGATCACAGCATAAGAAATATCATCGAGCGGTCCTTTTTTACCGTCGGCTTTAGAATCTTTGATAAACCGAATCATCCGTCTTTTGGCAAATTCACCCTCAACATTCTTGAATGCCAGCAATTGAAGTACCGCATCCTTCCAATGGATTCCCTCAACTTGCATTACACCATCGGTAAACACAGCCAAGAAAGATAGCCCAGTAGTCTCATCATCGGATATTCTTTGAGTAACACCTTGAATAGCCTCGCTCAAACTTATACTTTGCAGATTTATCTTTATGTCTCCGAGAGCATTATAATGATGGTATTCGACTTGAAGAGGGCTAAGATTGGGATCATTTCCGTGAACTTCAATAAAGCCCTTATAGTCATCGGCAGCATAGGCAGGATACAATGGAGTGTTATTATCCCACCGATACGCGGCAAGCGTAATAGATTCATTTTTGTATACCTTCGCTATCACTCCATCGCCCTGGACACCTACCAATCCGCCCGTAGGCGTAAGACAGGCATAAAGGCATGTTGCGAGCATATCTGGAAGTTGGAGATTAAATGCTTCGCATGATTTTAAGATTGCATAATTATGCTGCTCGATAATAAGCTGACCCAATTTATTAACTGGGATATGAGTAGCTTTCAACCACTGCTGAATAGCATTGACGGTTGATAGGGCAATAATTCTTGCACCTACATCAGTATGGCGTCCAGTTGAACAACCATCAGAAACTATGACAAAAGCTCCTTCATCAATTACCCCGGAAAAAGAATAATCTTGGCACGGTTTGCCTGAACCTAAATGCATTTGTCCGATATGGAAGTAATCGTCAACATAGAAACGCTGTCCCATCTACGCACCTCCTTTCAAGGTAGCAATGGAAATAAAAAAAAAGGAGACTGCACAAGCGTCTCCCATAGAAATTCTTCATATCGTGGCCGAGATGTTCTGACTCGGTCCACCGGTTCCCAGAGCCTGGGATTGGCTTGAAACAGATTTCGAAACGAACGCAGCAAGTTTTGCGAGCTTGCGGGGTGTAGCATCACCAGCATCAATGTATTGAGTTAAGCCTGCATCCTTCTGGAATTGAGATAACCACTGGGAATAAGAGCTTCCATTAATTCCGATAAGCACCGAGATCATTGATTCCAGGATTTCGCCGGAAACTGATTTCTTGGCTTCATCTGCAACCATCTTGGCGGTTGCAACAGAAGCATTCTCTCCACCATCGGTAATGATGAAAACAATGCCGTTGCAAGAGAAATCCTGATCAACTAATTTTTTGCCATAAACATTCTGTGATCCAATAGCTGAATAACAGGCATCATAGAGAGGCGTTGATCCTCCCGGCTCAATAGTCGGGTAGCTTACGGTATCAATTTCACCCAAAGGCTTAAAGCCATGAACCTCATTGACGCCGTTTTTATACTGCGTACCGAAAGTAATAACCCTAATAAGCAGATTATCTGACCGTGGCGACTTCCTGCAAGATTCCACGGCTTTAACAAGCATTTCTCGTAACTGGTCAGAAAAACCTTGAACTGATCCGGTTTCATCAACAGCAACAGTGACTAGGGTATATTCCGTAGCTCCGAGCCGTTCAACACGAGCAGCTGAAAAAGTGAACGAACCGCCAATTTTGTGGCTTTGCATCGATTCGTCGAGTCTTGGCATTGTGTCCTCCTTACCTCAAAAACTCAGTTGAAGTGGTAAGCGTCATGCCTTCGACAGACATCTCTTTTAAAAATTTATCAGCAATAGCCGGAAAATCTGGCGTAACACCCGGAACCGGAGCAACCGGCGACATACAATCGGTCAAAAGATGGAACTTCTTCAAATGTTCCTTGCCGATATTCTGGACAACTTGTTTGAGAGTCGTCAAAACGCAATGGCTCGATGCCTCACCGGCAAAACCAATGATATCGGCATCCTGCATAACACCAAGAAATGCTGTATTGAGCTGGGTGCTCGGATCAGATGAGTCCGGAACTTCAGCCATCAACGCCCCATAATGTTCAGTATACGGGTTAGTACCCTTAACTACATAGTCAACATTTGCATACTGGCTTCGTTCCCATCGCAAAAAAGATTCTGCTAAGTCGGCTTGAACATTGTGACCCCAAGTTCCGATCAAGCAATGCTCTGGCCAGATAATAAGCAAGTAATTGCCACCGGTCTCAAGAGCACAAGCATAATCAAGCATTTTCTGACGCAAATTTGGGTTGCGTGGAGTCCAAATGCGATTAGAAATATCGTTCGAAGTAATTAGCGTAAATGGATTGGGCGATTTGCCGTTTTCATCACGCCACATACCAGCATGGGCGACATCGATAACTCGATGCGAATCAAGAGTCGCATGAATATCTTCAAGCTTCGGTCCGATACGATCAACCATTTTGGCTAAGCGCTTCATGTCTGAAACTGCACCCTTCACGGGTAGAGTCGCAGTAAGCGATTTGCCACCTTCTAACTTAACTGAATATGGCGTACCGTCGTCATTGCCCATAAAGTCATTTTGTCCGTCGATAACAACCAAATGGACTTTCAGGTTCTTTCCCATGGCCTCTGCTCCTTTCGTTGTTAAAAAGCTGGCCTTCCATATAGTACACTAGTCCCGGGCTGTGTCAACCTAGGTGATTTAGTGTACTATATACACTATATTATGCTTCGTGTTTTTATTGTCAAGTACTTGCATAGTTGATAACTTTTGATATAGTGTAGCCAGCACACTAACAACTTATGGGGATGACTCATGAATCGCTTGTTCACAGGTGAATTTGCTTTGGTTGATTCTGTTACCGACACAAATCGTAAACGGGCAACAGAAGTAGTTCGTACCAAGGCAGGAAGATATAGTGTCGGTTTCCTTATTTATGACCCCCTATCTGACAGTGTAATACTGATTAAACAACAACGAACCGCTATGATTAGTGACAATAACCCATCAGGATTTATAATGGAAATTCCAGCAGGCCGTTGTGATCGTCCAGAGTCTGTCAAAGCAACAATTGTTCGAGAAGCGGAGGAAGAAGTCGGCGCCAAGATTAACGAAGACCAGGTAGAACTACTCAATGAAGGAGTGCCCATGGCAATGTCACCGGGCATTCTAGATGAACTTATGTACCTTGCCTTTGTTTCACTACTTCCTGGCCAACTTGAACTTGAGCGTGTCTTCGGAGTTGCTGAAGAAGGTGAGGTGATAATTCGCCAGCTAATCTCGGCCGA
Organism: uncultured Candidatus Saccharibacteria bacterium; assembly: GCA_964653875.1. Classification (GTDB taxonomy): domain Bacteria; phylum Patescibacteriota; class Minisyncoccia; order 2-02-FULL-40-12; family GWA2-44-9; genus 2-01-FULL-41-26. Next base: position 6,335 of record CAZZGH010000025.1, on the reverse strand, counting down.
AAAAGCTCACAATATGGTTTGTACTGACATGAAAACTAAAACCCTACTTCTTGATTTAAAAAGACGTCGGCTAGTCTCTGCTAGTAGAGAAAATATCCGCTAACCACGGATATTTTATTTACAAGTCATCTTGACAAAAATTTTATAAAAGAATATAGTGTATCCAGAACACTAACAACTATTTCTGTGGAGAATGTGATGCTTGATCCAAGAATGAAATTCGACCGTTACCATGCAACAATGGGAAATTTCTCATTGTCAGACCATGCTGTTATAAACCAAAAAAGTCTGGCGGATAAAACTGCCGTCTTCTATGCAACCCAACGCAAAATTCCTTATGCGCCTTGCGTCGGACATGAACGCTTATTGGACAGCCTGATAACCCCCCATCTGGACATTCCTAGATTAAGATTTCTACGGCAAGATAAAGCAAATTTATCCAGTCTTGCAGATTTTCTTAATTCAGCTCAATCGCCATTCCTTGTACGAGCTGTTGCTCCTGGCACGATAATGTTCGCAAATGAACCCTTTGCAGATATTGAAGGACCTTTTGCCCTCACTCAAATGATGGAGATAAAATTTGAGCATGCATTTGATGAACCAATGACAATTGGGGGTCGAGCTTTAGAGATGAAATTTGAAGCTGGCAACAGACACTTGTCAGACTTCTCTCTTAGGAGAGATGGCAGTCTTGAGCGAGCAAATGAGGTGGCAAAATACGCATATATAGCTGGTTTTGACGATACATCCAACATGGAAGCAGCATTTCAGCTAGATATCAATGCTGTCGGCACAATGGCTCATTATTTAGTTCAAGCTTTCATTGATATAATGTCAGCAATTAATCCCGAAAAGGATGATAATGGTAGAGTAAAACATTTTCAACAAATTGCCTTTGAGAGGTGGCTCGATGCTCATCCAAATGGAACAACCCTCCTTCTTGACACCATTTCTCTTCGCATGGGAATAATCCATGCCATCAGAGCTGCAAAAAGTTCAGAGGCAAGGAAATTAGCATTTAAGGCGGCTCGAGTTGATTCTGGTGACCTCGCTAAGGGTTCAAAATGGATGCGACAAATGTTTAATGCAAATGGGCTTTCTGACGTGGCAATCATTCCAACTGGCGATCTGGATGCAGCAAAAATAAGAGAAATAGTAAAATATGAACCATCAGTAAACGGTTTTGGAGTCGGAACTAAGCTGATTGCAGAGGTTGAAGCAGTAGCCGGTGTTATTTTCAAACTTTGTACCATCAACAGAAAAGCAACGCTCAAATGTTCCGATACCCCCAACAAAGAAACCCTGCCCGGACAAGTACAAGTTTGGAGATGTGTTGACGATAAAGGTTTTTATGTAAAAGATGTCGTTACTATGGATATATGTGCCGAACCGAGAGGCAGTTTCAAAGCATTTCCGTTGATTAATCATTTCTATGGACGCGGAAAATATCCAAACATCCCGTCTATTCAAAAACAACGTGAATTCGTCAATGAACAAATGAAGAAGTTCTACAATATAAAAAACTATCCAATTGAAATCGATCCATCGCTAACAAGTAGCATCAAAAATCTTGTTGCGCAGATGAAGCATGATGAGGCCGAAGAAGATGGAGTTGTTATGATCTCCTTTCCAGAATAAAGGTGGAAATATCCCACCTTTTTTGATACAAACAAACAATGGCGCACAGAAAAAAAATAGCAATTTACGGTGGAGCATTCAGTCCGCCCCACATAGGTCATGCTTCTGTGATAGAGGCGGTTTTAAGACTATTTCCATGCGATGAAATATGGATAATGCCATCAGCTGACAGACACGATAAAACGATTACCACTTCAGGAGAACATCGGGTAAAAATGCTCGAAATAATGATAGCCGAATTATTCCCTAAACCAAAAATACCGATACTTATTTCCGACTTTGAGCTCAGCCTAAATAAACCGACTGTAACTTATAGGACGTTGGAATTATTGAAAGAAAACTATCCCAATCATGAATTTCATTTTGTTATTGGCTCAGAAAATTTGGGAATTATAGAAACAAAGTGGGTAAATGGTAAAAAGTTATTTCAAGAAGCTAGTTTTATTGCAATCAAAAATCCGTTATTTCCCTTACCTGACAAACTACCTCCTCATATTACTATGATAGACGATATCGCCTGGTCTGATATTTCAAGCACTTTTGTCCGTAAACTTCTCACGCAAGGCTACTCCGGCCTCCCTTATCTTACAAAAGAAGTAGCTGAATACATAAAAAGATATTATAAATAACAACTTTTTATTAACGCTGAAAATAATCGATTACCAAAACAGGGTCTGGACTTCATAGGGGCTTCGCGTCATCCCTTGTTGTATGGATACAATCCAACAAAAACAAGGAGATTCAACGATTTCTAGGGCCGTTTTGGAGGCTCCCAAGATGACCTACTGTCTCTATGCAAGAAAGTCCACCGAGTCTGATGAAAAGCAGGCTCTCTCTATAGAGTCTCAGGTAAAGGAGATGTTAAGAGTGGCCGAGCGGGATAACTTAGAAGTTATAGATATTCGCCGAGAATCTCACTCAGCCAAAGATTCCGGCCAGAGACCGGTCTTCGCTGAGATACTAACCGACCTAAGAAGTGGGCGTTTTAATGGTATCTTGACCTGGGCACCAGACAGATTATCCAGGAACGCTGGAGATCTTGGAAGTTTAGTGGATTTAATGGACCAGAAGCTATTAATTGAAATACGAACTTTTGGTCAAACATTTACTAATTCGCCAAGCGATAAATTCCTCCTTATGATCTTATGTAGCCAAGCCAAGCTTGAAAATGATAACAAAAGTATAAATGTAAAGCGAGGACTTCGGATGAGATGTGAGATGGGACTCTGGCCGGCTCCGGCTCCGACCGGCTATCTTAATGAAAAAAGGATCGATCGGAAAGGATATATAATGCCTGACCCTGAACGGGCATCCATTATTCGGCAAATGTTCGAGAAGGTTGGTAACGATGGCTGGAGCGGAAGAAAAGTATACAGATGGTTGAGGGAAATAAATTTCAAGACGGTGAATAATAAACCGATATGGGTTTCCAGCGTACAAAAGATATTAAACACACCAATATATATGGGAGAATTTCAATATCCGGCTGGTAGCGGTACTTGGTATAAAGGCCAGCATGAACCGCTTATTAGCAAAGAGCTATATTTCCGGGCAAGAGAAGTGCTGAAACGAGAGAGCGAGTTCAGGTATTTATCCAAAGACTTCGCATTTACCCGGCTTATGAGGTGCGGACATTGCCAAGCCGGAGTTACGGCACAAGAAAAGCATAAACGGCTAAAAGGCGGAGGGGAAGCCGTATATATTTACTACGGCTGTACTCGGTCAAAAGATATTAATTGTCCGATAACTTATATTCGAGAGGAAGAACTTATACTTCAGCTTATTGGCCTGATCGATAAAATGACATTGGACGAACTGGGACTGAGAAATCATCTCAAAGAAGATATTGAAAGACATCAGAAATTTGGAGCTATGCTAGGAATAGAAAGGCAAGAGTTTCATCTACAAGATTTTGATATAAAAAATTACGCCAAGCATGTATTAAAGTCCGGGGCGACAGACGAGAAGCGACAGATACTTTCTCACCTCAAGAATAGGATAGTACTTAAGGATAAGGTACTAACTATTGAGTAGTTTTATAGTTACCAATCAACAATATTTTTTGTAAAATCCAATGTACGAATAAGTGTAGTTAATTCTTTCATAAATTCGACCAAATATCCTTTATTATCCAGATTAATTATACCTTTTTCATATTTTCGAGATTGTTCAATTAATATTTCGACTGAAGATCTATCACTTTTTAATGTAAACAGGGTTGTCGTATCGACAACATCCTTTTTTCTATCTCGATAGTCATCTAAAACCTGGAACCAACCACCACATAATAAAATGGTATTTAATAAGCTCGGGGGCAGCCCTTTTGGATTAAGCAAGTGGACTAGTGCTGTAAAAAATTTACCTCCGCTTTTATTATTAATACTTTCCAAGTTTAAATGATCATAATTAGAAACATTACTCGAACACCTTAGTTTATTGGCCCTCCATGATTCTTTTATATCTTCGACAAAATAATCATAGTGCTGACTCTTGGAAGCAAAATACCTAACAGGAATTATAGATTCGTAAATTAAATCGTGCTTATTTTTATACCCAACCCCATCAGAGATCATTTGCTCAAGCTCGTCTACGGTAATATCTTCGGATTCCAGGGCATTATCAACGAGACGACTCATATTAACAAATGAGCTTATAATTTTCTTTCTGTCTTGCGAAGTATTTAAAAAAATAATATTAGATGATTCTACGGCTTTTATGAACTGAAACAGAATGGCATAACCTAGTGCTTTTTTTAGAGACTTAGAAAGAAATAAGCCTTCAATCAAAGAAAACAGGATTTTAAATCCTAAAATTATGAACATTTTTTATGGATGCAATTTTTTAGTAAATAATTTCTTGAAAAATTTAAAAGTATACCAAGCCCACCTAATATAAAATCTCGCTACTGGGGCGCGGTACGTTTTCCCCGTAACATTATAGGCGGTAAAACTATCCATATCATTCCATCGGATAATAGATTCGTCCATCAATACGCTATGATTTTTACCGGCTTCAATTGTAACTTGTCCCTCATGTAGAGAGTTAGAAGATAAAAACCCGCCATATTTCCATAGATATTCACCCCCAATACTTTTTATTGTTACGGGACGTCTTGAAAGATTAATTACCTCTATAACTGTATAGTCTTTATTTTCATCATAATCCGTGCCGCCAGGAGTAACCCGCATACCCCTCTGATATCTTACTTTAACCCTTTCTCTATCTGCCAAAAAATTAAGAATGCTCACTAGGCCAGAAAGAGTAGCAACAATTGCACCATACCAAGCCACGGTGTTGGCTGTAATTTCCAATTTTAATACGGGTAAATCCATAATTTAATAAGATAGCTTATTTATTCCATAAACACAAAACCGCCTTTCGGCGGTCTCATGTTCTTGAATACTGCACTCAGCAGGTATGCATTGTAACGGCATAGTAAGTTGAACCTATCAAGGCACATAGGTCTACCTCGATACTTCCAACCTTGGCTGCGGGGCCTGGACTCGAACCAGGAACTTCACGTCCAGAGCGTGACGATATACCTTTTATCTACCCCGCAATTAAGTTCATTAATTATACTGCCGGAATCCTATTAAATCAATAAAATCATATGTTTCCTTTTTCTTTCTAAGCCTAACAGCATTAGTACGTCTTTCTGGATGAAAACCAAATATTTTAATTGCTTTTTCAACTTCATCTAACAGACTCGGATTATTGTTAGAAAAACAAAGGTTATAAGTATAAGTTGGCTTATGAATCGAGAAAGATCCTTCAGCTTCAAACAAACCCCTAATGCAAGCCCGTAAGTAATTTCTATCTTGCCATATCCAATCTGGTAACTTAATGGCAAGTTTTCCTCGCTTTCCAGATGGAATCTCTAATCGCCTGCTTATACCCTTTTGATATATTGAAATAGTCATACATTCAGAATTTTTAACTTTTCTAACACTAGGTTCTTTATTAAACACACGGCCAACCACTTCAGCAGCGTATTTCCAAAGATTTGGATATTTAGTAGCCAATGTAATTCGTAATCCTTCTGTTCTAAGAAATTTATGAATATTTCCATCACCTAAAATTAAGCCTATAAGAAATGCCAAATCTTTATTTTTATCTAGAGGATTATTTAATTTAGGTATAACACCGCTTCGCCTTGCCTCATCTCTCCACTTAGCGAAATTGTCAATCCTCTTTTTTCTAAAGGTTTCTGCTATCTTTGCTACACTAGAATGAGTTTCTTTTGTATAGCCCTTAGACCAACTAGTATTCCTGTTTTTTAAACTTTCACGCCAACTTATGTATCGGTAGTCATCTTTAGGTAGTTTAACAACACTAACAGAAAACCCGACCCCTTTACCGCCAAATTTATTAATATAGTCCCTAATGCTCATTTTATGAGTAAGCAAATGGGTTCTATTTATTATAAGAAATTTTTTGTTACATATTTGACACCGCACCATAGCTTTATCTTACCACAAAAATCACATTCTATCTACCATTACGTGACCCCGCATATGTAATAACAAAAAAACCACCTTTTCGGTGGTTTGCCTTATCTTAAAATAAAACTTTATATCTTTAAAAACCTTCTTATCGCTACAAAACTTGAGGTCACTCCAAGTAGAATACCAATAAAAAACAAGAGCGAAATAAATTGGATAATATTGGATGCGAAATAACCTATTAGACTCACACCG
>CAZZGH010000024.1:0-10544 GCA_964653875.1 uncultured Candidatus Saccharibacteria bacterium | reverse complement strand
GAGTAGGAGTTGGTGTTGGAGTAGGAGTTGGTGTTGGAGTTGGGGTAGGTGTTGGGGTTGGAGTAGCCGTTGTTGCCAAACTTGGCACATTAGAAATAGTTGAAGTATTGGGAACTTCGTCAGAAGTTTTGAGAGCAAAGTAATAGGTTGTTGAAGATGATAAGCCACTGACACTCATAGATTCTAAACTGCCGGCAACAGATGGCGTAGGTTCTCCTGTAACCGCAGTAGCAGAACTGAAGTTGTCTGCAGTAATAACAGATGTGGAATAACGCAAGTCATATGTCGTAGCCGTGCCAATAGAACCGTCATCCCCGGGGGCAGTCCAAGAAACAGTCATAGCGCTATCTGAAGGATTAGAAAGGGCCAGATCAGAAACCGCGACTGGGGCAGTGGTGTCTGGTGGAGCACTTACGGTAACAGTATTGCTTAGTGCTGATGTAATGCCCGACGAGGCAAAACATATTTTGATAGACTCTGCGGCAGAATATTGCATAGCTGTGTAAGTTAAAACACCGGAAGTGACTGCCGAACCGCTTGAAGGCGTTGATGAAAGCGTTCCGGAACCAGCTGTTCCTCCACAAGATTGCGTGGAGATCACTACGGTACGGGTAATCGTACTGGAACTGTCCGTTGTAACGGTATTACCAAATTGGTCTTGAATTGCTACAACTGGCTTTGTCGTAAAATCTGTAGCAGTAGTCGCCGTAGATGATGGTTGTGTCGTAATAACAACCTGGCTTTTCGCGCCCACTGTTTCAGTCAGTGTTCCAAGATTTGTAGAACCTGCTGTTACACCGGTTATAGAAGAAGTCCCACTCTTGGTAATATTTCCGCTCGCCAGAGGCGTACCGGCCGTAGGACGGACTCTGACGTTTTGCCAAGTCAAAGAGTTTGTAACGCCGGTGCTTGTTGAATCCGTAATGGTAATGGTCAACTGCGTAGTAGTCGCCGTTACCGCGATAGTTGAGCCGCTGTCGAGGTCATTGATATTGCGGTTTTTGTTTCCGCCTCCTCCAATACGAGTTACCAGTACCGTTGGCGCCGTACCGCCAGTATCAAAAATAAAGCCGGATGGGACATCCAGTATTATCGTACCCATCCCAATATCGGCGGTTGCTCCTTCGGAAATAATCGGCCCGGTCAAAGAAGTATAAGCTCCTCCCGTTGTATCCGCAGAGATTGCCGAACCGCCTGTCGCCGGAGTAACTGTTACTGTAGCCAATACGTCAGAAAAAATACCAAAAAGAAAAAGCAAAACCGTCAAAATCAAAATTAAAAATTTATTTGCCATCTTTTTTGTATTTTGCTTCTCACTTATAATTATAACAAAAAAGCGTGCCTGTTTATGCACACCTTCAGTTTGTACCTCAAAAAATTATTTCCTGCCCTTTACTAGCGCATTAATCTTTTCCACCACCTCACTCATTGGGTGTTGAGTTTTTACAAAATAATCATTTGCGCCCAGCTGCATGGCTTTTTTAATATCTTCATCTCCGCCCAAGTTTGAGAGAACAACAATTGGCAAATTCTTTAGTTCTGTATTGTCCCTGACTTCCTTTAGCACTTCAAAGCCATCTTTTTTGGGCATTAGTAAATCAAGCAAAATTAAATCAAGCGAATTTTTCGCGATCGAGTCGATGGCTTCTTCACCATCTTTAGCCACAAAAACTTCCCAACCTTCAGCTTCAAATCTATCTTTTAGTACATTTAGTAAAATATCCTCGTCTTCTGCAATTAATATACGCATATATGCATTATAACAATTTAAAATAGAAAGGAAAGGGATAACTTGGCCTGTTTTCCTAAAGTGCTTTTTTGATTTGTTTTTTTAATTTATCAAGAGCGATTTTAATTCTTGCGTCTTCTTTTTTCTTCTCTTCGGCGAGATGTTTCTCTGCCCGTTTTTTTTCAAGAGCCAAAGCTTTTTCGGCTTTAGCTCGTTCGGCAACGATTCTCTCTTCCGCGGAAGCTCTCTCTTTTATTTTTTCTGAAGCAATGGCAGCTATGGCTTCTTTTGTTTTTATTTGGCTTTCTTTGACAAGTTCTTTTTGTTTTCTTTTTTCTTCGGCAACGACAGCTTCAGCTCGCTTTTTTTCAGCTTTAATTCTTTCCGCTTCTTTTTTTTTTTTTTTAACAAGAGCATCCCTTGACTTGCGTTTTGTAGCGGGAAGTTTCCGTCTGTTTTCTCTTTTTATATCAGCAAATTCGGTGATTAAAGACGCCTTTGCTTTCCTTTTTTCTTCGGCAAGAGCCCTCATTGCTTTACGTTTTTCAATAAGTATCAGGCGCGCTTCTTTTTTCTTTTCAGCAAATAGGGTAGCTTTAGCCTTCTTGCTTTCAACAAAAATAGCTCTTGCTCTTTTTTGCTCTTCAACAAGCGAGGCTTGCACATCACGAACTTTTTCCATTTCTATCTTGCTTTTCTTCCTGGCAAGTTCGGCTCTCTTCTTTTCAGCACTAATAGCGGCTTCGGCGCGTTTTTTTTCAAGCGTAATCGCCCGGGTTTTCTCTTTTTCAACGCTAAGCCTTTCCGCTTCTTTTTTCTTTTCTTGAACTAATTCATATTTTACCTTTCTCTTTTCTTCTGCAAGCGCGATTTTAGCTAACATTTTTTCTTGGGCAATAATAGCTTTAGCCCTTTTTTGTTCTTCAAGAAGCATTGACCTTAATTGTTTTTTTTCGGTTAATTCCACCCTCTTTTTCTCTTCAGAAATCTTATCCTCTAATTTTTTATTTTGCAAAACTAATTCTTCAGCCTGTTTTTTTTCTTCTGCAAGCGCTGATTTTAACTGCTCCTTTTCAGTAAAAACCATACTTTCTCTTTCTTTCTCTTCAGCAATGGCTTTTTTGGCTTTTGCTCTTTCAGCGGCAACATTTTCTTCGGCTATTTTTTTTGTTTCAGCCAAGTCAGACTTGGTTTCAGCAAGTTTGTCATCTAATGTTTTTTTCTCGACGGTAAGGGTTTCTTTGATTAATTCTGTGCGCTTTCTTTCCTCGGCAAGAGCCAAGTCAGACTTGGCAAGAGCTTCTTGCGCCTGTTTTTCTTTGGTAGCGGCTATTTCGGCTTTCTTTTGCTCTTCAGCAAGAGCGGCCTCCACACGCTTCTTTTCGGCAAGAACTGCCTGCTCTTTTTCTTTTGCAAGAGACCTTTCGGCTTCCGCCAAATCCGACTTGGCTTTTGCCGAGTCCAACTTGGCTTCCTCTTTTTCCACAGCGGCAAGCTTTTCTTCGGCCTGTTTCTTTTCAATAGTTGTTGTTTCCTTGAGTTTTACTCCCGCAAAATACCCTTTCACTTTCTCAACTATTTCATTCATCGGATGCTGACTTTTTACCAAATAGTCATTTGCTCCTAATTGCAGGGCTTTTTTAATATCGTCATCTCCGCCTAAATTTGATAGAACGATTATTGGTATACTTCTAAGCTTTGAGTTGATTTTTACTTCTTTTAATACCTCCCAGCCATCTTTTTTGGGCATTAATAAATCCAATAACACCAAATCAAATGGGTGTTTCGCTAAAAGACCGAGAGCTTCTTCACCATCTTCAGCTATTGAGACCTCCCAACCTTCTGATTCTAACCTGCTTTTTAACACGCTCCACAGGGTTTTTTCGTCTTCGGCAATAAGTATGCGCATATTTTGTAGTCGGCAACAAATTATCTGTTACCGTTTTTATTCAAAGGTATCGTAAACCAAAAGGTGGTATCCTTACCCTCCTCTGATTCAAAACCGACTTTGCCTCCCATATCTTCAATAAATGTTTTTACAATATATAACCCCAATCCCGTACCTTCTGGTTTCGTCTTCTTCGCATTTTCTCCCCGAAAGAATCTGCTAAAAATACTCGCCTGTTCTTCTTTGGAAATAGCTGGTCCCTCGTTGGAAATCGATATTTTTATAAAATCGCCTGTTTTTTCTAAATTTATGGTAACTACTGTATGTTCTGGAGAATAATCAACTGCATTAGAGATCAGATTCTGTAGGACATTATATAATGACTTTTTATTGCTATCAACGGTAAGAAGCTCCTGAATGCTATCATTTAATGTTATAGTGTGCTTTTTAAAGTCCGCATATGAGGCCATGTCTTTTATTGATTCTTTAATGAAATCGTGAATCCCGACTTTTTCTTTATCCATTACCGGCGATGTCCCAAGCTGAATCTTTGAAAAATTCAATAAATCCTCAATAAGTCCGATTAATCGTTTGGAAGATGACTCCAAATCTTTTACATATCTCTTTTGTTTAGAATTAAAATTTTTAGAATCAACGCTCAATGATTCTATCAGCCAACTCAAACCCGAAATAGGAGTCCTCAATTGATGGGAAGCAATAGAAATAAACTCGCTTTTGGCCCTATCGGCCGCATATAATTTTTGTTCGATTTTCTTACGTTCAGTAATGTCGCGGATAAGCATCAATGCACGTTCGTCCGGCGTTTGGCTGACAAAGATGTCAACAAAGATTAGCGTCCCGTCTCCCCGAATAAGCTTGCGTTCAAAACGCAGTTCCCTTTTTATCTGAAAATCTTTAAATCGCCTCTCAAATTCAGGGATATCCTCCGGCGGATATGTTTTACGCATATGCATTCCGATTAATTCGTTGGCCGTATATCCAAGCAGTTTCTGCGCAGCAGAGTTTGACATGATTATTTGCGCTTGTAGATCCAAAAGAAGTATGCCGTCCAAAGAAAACTCGAATATATTGCGATAGTGCGATTCAGACAATTCGAGCAGTTTCTCCCCCGCCTGACGCCTATTGATTTCCGCCACTAAGGGTTTAAAAGAATAAAAATATAAAATCGGATAGGTCATAACTACTAGTATAGAAGAGTCGATAAGGGAAATGGTAAATGATAGCGGCAAAAAAAACAGATAATGAAGAGCAAACATTATCGCAAATTCCACGCCAAAAATCGTAGCCGAAAACGCCCAAAGCAACCTTCGCGGATTCTTGTTTTCGTTTGTTGCTATATCTAATTCTTTTAATTTAGTTATATCTTGTTCACTTGTAATAAATCCGACCAATTCTTGATTCTCATCAAGAATTGGAGATGTGTGTATTTGAACATAATACACATCCTGATTTTTCCGCCTGTTCTGAACTTCTCCGATAAATGTTTGCCGCAAGTATTTTTTGGTTTCCCAAAGTTCTTTATAGAAACTCCCCGGCATAAGTCCGCCCCATAAACGCGGTGTATTACCTTTCATCTCTTCAAAAGAGTAGCCCGTCAGATTTTGCGCTCCTCTATTTGCATACAATATATGGCCATTCGAGTCAGTAATGATGACATGAAAAAGAGCGTTTTCTATGGCTGTAAAAAACGGATATCTATATGCGGATATATTGGCGATCTTTAGCCCTTCTTTAAAATTCGTTCCAGCTGCTGTTTCTGGATAAAACTGTTCAAAGAAGATGTTTGCTGGTAATACGCCGGCGTTGTTCAAAAACTTGCCGGCAGAATTCACAAAACCCTGCAGTCCGGTAACATACCAGATTGTCTTTGAACCGATATTTTCGTTTATCAACACCCTTGACGACTCCCCTTCAAATCGACCGAGCGTCTTAATTAATTTAAAACGATTATTTTCCTTCTCTAACCGCTCAAGTTCATTAAGATATGGCGTTTCTTCCTCGCTGTCATTGGCCCAGAGAAGCGTGATCTTGTGATTCGAGCGGGTTTCGCTTGAAAATCTGATCATGCTCAAAAACGGCGCGATTCCTACGCCACCAGCCAAAAACACAATTGGTCTAGAATTATCTTCAGGCAATCTCATTTGCCCAAAGGGTCCGGAAAAGATTATCTCTGAACCGGGAACCATTTCAATTAGAGTTTTCTTATATCCGCTTAAGCTGGTCCTGAAAATTATGTCCAGCTCGCCCTTGCGATTCGGGGAAGACGCAATAGACCACATCCGGGTATTGCCCTTGGCGTCCGGATATTTTAATTCGGGAATCATCAGCCAGATATATTGCCCCGCAACAAAATTAAAATCATCAGGCACTTTAATTGCCACCTCAATGGTTTTTTTGGCTATTGTCTTTACTGAAATAATTGTCCCTTTCTTGGCTAAGTTCATCCTGTTTATGTCTTAAGAACGCATATCCCAAAATCCCACCTGATGAGATACAGAAAAAAATAATAGGTTTAAAATTTTCTCGAATTTTGTCGGCATAGTTCACACAATCTTTGGAACACCTGCTTATTATTATATTACAAAACCAACAACCCAAAGAATCGCTCTGTGTGGATAACGCCTTAAACTATACTTTGTTTCTTCAATAAAAGAGAGTTAGACACAACTGAAATCGAACTTAGGGCCATGGCAACCGAAGCAAAAATTGGGTTCATCAAAAGTCCAAAGAAAGGATACAAAACACCCATTGCAACAGGGATAAGGATTATATTGTATCCAAAAGCCCAAAATAGATTTAATTTTATCGTTCTCATCGTCTTTTTTGACAATCGTATTGTGACAGCTACAGATCTTAAGTCCTTGTTAATCAAGGTAATATCAGCCGCTTCTATCGCTACATCAGTTCCCGTGCCCATGGCAATTCCAACATCAGCTTGAGCCAAAGCCGGCGCATCATTTATGCCATCTCCCACCATGGCTACAATTTTGGCTTCGGCTTGAATTTTTTTCACTTCGTCTTCTTTTTGTTCGGGTAAGACCTCGGCTAAAATTCTTGTAATGCCGACTTTGTTAGCTATTGCCATAGCTGTTTTGGAATTATCTCCAGTAATCATCACCGATTCAATGCCAAGCTTTTTAAGCTCTTCAATCCCCCGCTTGGCGCTATCTTTTACGGTATCGGCAACCGCAATAGCGCCCAAAAGACCGGAGTCCGATGCCAGCATCATTACCGTTTTGCCTTCATTTTCCAGTTCTTGGATTTCTGTTTCGTAAGCATTAAATTCAACATTAATATCTTTCATCAGGGCCCTGTTTCCAAAGTAAAACTTTTTAGAATTACCGCTAACTGTTATCTCGCCCTCTAAACCCTTTCCAGGATTTGCTTTGAATTTATTTACCAAAAAAAGTTCCGTCTTCTCGTTTTCTGCTCTTTCTCTAATGGCTTTGTCTAACGGGTGAGATGATGTCTTACCAAGACTTGCCGCAAAGGCCACGATTGCCTTGGCAACCGGATGTTCTGAAAATTTTTCAAGAGAAGCCGCGTACTGCAAAATGTCATTCTCCTTATCATTCTTAAAGGCAACAACATCCGTCACCGAGGGTTCACCCTTTGTAAGTGTCCCAGTTTTATCAAAGATTATTGTCTTAACCTTGTGGGCAATCTCCAAACTTTCTGCATCTTTAATCAATATGCCGTGTTCCGCTCCTTTACCAGTACCGACCATAATTGCCGTGGGAGTAGCCAATCCCATCGCGCACGGACAAGCAACAATCAAAACGGCAACGGTGTTTAAAATTGCATATAACAATGCCGGCTCCGGCCCAAAATCGTACCATGCAACAAAAGTAATCACAGCCAACATAATAACAACCGGAACAAAATACGATGAGACCAAATCGGCTAGGCGCTGAATGGGGGCCTTACTGCCCTGGGCCTCCTGAACAAGCTTAATAATCTGGGCAAGTAGTGTTTCCTGCCCCACTTTTGTTGTTTTAAAAACAAAGCTTCCGCTTTTGTTTATAGTGGCGCCAATAACGATATCTCCAATTTTCTTGTCTACCGGCATACTCTCGCCGGTAATCATGGACTCATCAATAGATGAGTCGCCTTCGGTTATTACTCCGTCAACGGGTATTTTTTCTCCCGGTCGAACTCTTATTAAATCACCGATAACTACCTCTCCGATTGGAATATCAATCTCCTTATTTTCTCTAATGACCCTCGCGGTCTTGGCTTGCAATCCAATTAGTTTTTTAATGGCTTCTGATGTGCCAGCCTTGGCTCTTGCTTCAAAATAGCGTCCAAGAAGAATTAAGCCGATAATAATTGTGGCAACATCGAAATAAGGCACTGGCTCAATGCCTACCCGTTGAACCACTTGCGGAAATGCCGTAACAAAAGCCGAATAACCATAAGCAACAGTCGTGCCTATTGCCACCAGAGTATCCATATTGGCTGTACGATGTTTCAGTGCGGGAATTGTCGCTCTGTAAAATATCCAGCCCGCCCAAAATTGGACGGGGGTCGCCAAAATCAGTTGTATCCAAAAATTTCTAAAAAAATAAGGCGCGGTATCCATTAAGGCCGGAAACCCTCCCCATAAGATTAAACTGCCCAAAATCAAACTGATTGCTGTTCGCAGTTTTAAATCCTTGAGCTCTTTAAATTTTTCAACCTTTTCGAGATCTTCAGACCGCAGTTCTTCGCTGATAAAAGCTTGGTACCCAACATTAGAGACAGCGGAGATTAATTTTTCGTCTGCAACCTTATCGGAGTCATATGTTACCATGGCTTTTCCGGTAGCCAAATTTACATTGGCATCTGATACACCATCTAATTGTTTTAATGAGTTTTCAATTGTAAGCACGCAAGAAGCGCAATGCATGCCTTTAATTGAAAAAGTTTTTTTGATGTGAGCCATGTTTTTATTTGATTGTCCCTCGATTTAACTCGGGATCTACGACTATAATTTTACCGTGAAACATACCCATCCCGCAGGAAAACTTAAATTCTCCAGTTTGCTTTGGAGTAAGCTCAACGGACACCTTTTCGTTAAGCGGAAGATGTTTACGTATTTTAAAATCCGGCAAAACTACCTCTTCCAGACAACTTGATGGGTCTTTGCGTATAAAATTTATTTTTGTTGTTTTACTTTTGGGAATAGATATCACTTCCGGCGAATAACCTCCTTCAACAACGATATCAATTAAACCTGCGGCATTTATAACTTTTCCTTTTTTCAAAAGAAAAAACCGATAAGTTGCAAAAACACCCACAATCCCTAAAATTGTAACAATGATTTTATCCATAAAATTAAAGATTAACAGTTAAACTCCGCAACTGCCTCCGTTTTGCCGTTCAACCGGTTTAATTTTGTTGAGAATATTGCGATAGCCGGAAGCGCTGGAATAATTAGTCCCCAGAACTTCTTTAGGATCAACCTTTTTCCAAGGTATTCCTTCGGAATCAAAATATTTTGCCAAATTAATATATGTTTCGGGAAACCAATAGGAATTGATCGCCAGAGCAGCTTTGTACATATCGGCTTCATTCACGCCTTGTGATGCCATTAATTCAAGGAGTCCCAGCATGGCCATACCGTGATTGCAGTCCGGAAAATAAGTCGGATTACCGCAACATGGACGGTATATATTCCAACTTACCCGCTCAACAAGCTGTTGCTGTTCCGGCGTAAGAGAAACAAATTCGTGTTTGGAATAATGATTCATGGTGTTTCCTTCAGCTAACGTCCAACCGCCCGTAGAAGCAAAACCTTCTGCTCCTCCGTATTTTTTGTCCGACATAGGCCCTTTTTCAAGAATAACATTTTTATTCCCAAGACCGAGCGCCCACAAAAGATTCAGTAAGACCCCAGAGTTCTCTTTCGTAATTTTTATATTGCCGTTATCAGAATCATAAAGAAGGCGTCGTGTTTCTTCACTCAATCCGCCCTGGTTTTTATAAACATCCTCAAATTTATCGGCATCTACAACCCCGACCTTTATCATCTGGGCTCCCAAGTTTCCCCATCTAACTGGCAAAACGACCCCTTCTGCCGGCACAACCGCTCTTTCAAATTTAGCCGTTTCCCTCTCTTCCACTGTTTCGGGTAAACCGAATAATTTTGCCGAGAATGGTTTAAGCTGAAAATTAAGTGAGAAGTTAAAAAAGGTAAAAGCAAGCAATGCTCCTGCCGCAACAAAACATACGATGGCGGATAGTAATTTTATTTTCGGTAGTTTTAATTGTAGTAATTTTATTTCCATTTTTGATTTATTATTTGAGCCAGCCGGTTATTGTTTGAACAAGCTGATTAAGATAAATGTTTATTTTCGTTTGGAATTCTCCTCCGCCCATCGCTAATTGGTTCGTTTTTGCAAGGTATAAGATAAAAATACCCATCAAAAAGAATGTCGCGCCGGATATTAAATCAGCTATTGTGAGATTAATTTGTTTTTTGCCGATTGAATAAGACACTCCCCTGTTTGACTCCATCAGCTTTTGGGCGAAATGGTTTTTATCCAAGAGGTATGCTATCAGAAAAAGCGGGGCAACCATACCGAGAACATAAACGACGGAATAAAGTCCTCCCCAAAAAATAGAATTAGGTAATATTGACAAAGCGATAACCCCGGCTAAAACCGGAGCGCAACACAATGTCGCAAATCCCGAAAAAATACCCAAAGTAAAAACAGACCCGGCATTTGTAACTTTCAATTTTGGACTGACTGAAAACGGCATTGAGAAATGCCGGCCCAGCAATATTGATGCACCGAGAACGAAAAAGAATATCCCGCCAATAAGGAATATCGGGTCGTGATATCTGCTGATTAACCTTCCCAAACCTGCCGCCCCTAATCCAAGCGGTAAAAATACCGTTAAGAGGCCAAGAAAAAATACAAA
>CAZZGH010000023.1:0-10737 GCA_964653875.1 uncultured Candidatus Saccharibacteria bacterium | reverse complement strand
AAAGAAATCTTAAACTAGCGAAGCGTTCTTAAGATTTCTACAATGATTAGAGGCTTATTTATTCAAACTTAGGAAAAAGATGAAGAAGGCGGGATCGCGCGCGGGGTCGATGTTGAGGCCGGCGAGGGCGCCGTTCTGGTGTGAGTTCTACAGGTCTTGCCTGTAGAAGTGCCTGCTATCAGAGAGGTTGACGATGGTGGCTTATGGCTTAAGCGAAGATAATGGGGTGTTGGCTCATTGGCAGTATGCTTAACTGAAAAAAGCGAAGGGTCATTGGCTTAGGGGAATGTGTGTGAGTTCTACAGGTCTTGCCTGTAGAAGTGCCTAAAAAGGGCCCCACATCGTGGGACCCTTGCCTGTTTTCAGGCGGGTTGTCGGCGACGGTCTAGTAGGTCAGGCCGGGGCCGAAGAACTCGACTTCCAGCGGGAGTTCCTGTCGGATGATGTCGAGTTTGGTCTTGGCGTCGTCGACGGTCGCGGTCGTTTTGGCGACGTCGTTCTGGGCGATTTCGAGCTGCTCTTCGAAGGCAACGTGCGCTGCCAACAGCATCGACTCGGCGATGATGTCGCCTTCGGGCGCTTTGGAGATGTCCTCGAGCTTCTTCTCGAGGCTCTTGAGCTTGGCTTCGGCACAGACCAGATCGCCCTTGGCGATGGCGAGCTCATCCTCGTAGAGCTCGTTGAGCGGGATGGCCCGCTCGTCGATGTTCAGGCCGACCCAGCCGTGGTACCCACGGCTGACGACGTGACGCGTGAAGGAGCGCCGATTGCGTCCCTCGCCGACGATGACCGTGACTTGCGCGCGATTGCTGTTCTTCGCACGGCTTACCGAGTTTACCGCATACTTCTTCATGACTGTCTCCTTCGTCCCACCCGAGTTTGACTCGGGGGTTTACGGGGTTTCCGAACGAACGAATTGTCAGTGAACGTATTTACATTATAGCACAATAAATACCACTTTGTCAATTCTAATAAAAACCGGTCTTTTGAGACTAGATATATGAGCCGTTTATTTTTTCGTTTTATAAAGCAAAAGGCAACTGGCTTAGAGGAACGACCCGCAGGCGCTTGGGCTTGGTTCTGCCAAGCGCCGAGGGAGAAGAAAGATTTGCCGCAGGAGCAAATCTATTCTGGTTCGATGAGGGCATGTGGCTTGAGCTATCTGATTTAGGATAAGGTAGAGCAATGTGGAGTTTTTATTTATTTTTTGTTAAGATTTACAAGCATGGCACTTGACGAAATTCGTAATACAAAAATTAATAAAGTTGAAGAATTAAGAAAGTCAGGAACAGATCCATATCCGGCGGTGTCTTTGCGTACTCATTCTATCGCAGAAACGATTAATAATTTTGACTCTTGGAGCGAATCTCAAAAAGAGCTTGTTCTTGCCGGTCGTGTTATGGCCTTAAGAAATATGGGCGCTATGGCATTCTTAGATTTAAATGATGGTTCGGCTCCTCTCACCACAGGTGGTACGGGTAAAATTCAAGTGTTAATTAAAGAAGATTCCATCGGCAAGGAAGAATTTGATAAATTTAATAAATTTGTAGACATCGGAGACTTTGTTGAGGTTAGGGGTTTATTATTTAAAACAAAGCGGGAAGAAAAAACGATTGAGGCCAAGTCCTATTCATTGCTTACCAAAGCCCTTTTGCCTTTGCCGGAAAAATGGCACGGTCTGGAAGACGTAGAAGAACGTCTTCGCAAGAGATATCTTGATTTTATTATGAATCCCGAGGAGAGGGAATTATTTGTAAAGAAATCCAGATTTTGGCAGGCAGCAAGAGGGTTTTTAATTAAAGAAGGCGGATTGGAGGTTGATACGCCGGTTCTTGAACAAATTCCGGGAGGAGCCGATGCCGAGCCATTCAAGACGCATCTGAATGCTTTGAATATAGATCTATTTTTGAGAATTTCACCCGAACTTAACCTTAAAAGATTGATAGCAGCCGGATATGAAAAAGTTTTTGAAATTGGAAGGATTTTCCGAAATGAAGGAATTGATAGAGAACATTTGCAGGATTATACCCAGATGGAAATGTACTGGGCTTATTGTGATTATGAAAAACTGATGGAACTTATAGAGCGTCTATTTAAACATATAGTTGGAGAAACATTGGGACAATCCGGCCACCAATATCAGGGCAAGACCATTGATTGGAATTCTGCGTGGAAGCGGTATGATTATTATGAAGAGTTTGAAAAACATACTGGCCTCAACCTTGCAGAAGCCGGCGAAAAAGATCTGATAAATTACGCAAAAGATAGCGGTATAGACGCCGGTAAGCATATTGGAAAAGGACGGCTTATCGATGTAATTTTCAAAAAGAAAGTCAGGCCGCATCTTTTTGAGCCGGGATTTTTAGTTCTGCCGCCGATTGATATTGAACCGTTAGCTAAGAGGTATTCGGAAGATCCGAATCGTGTTGAACGATTCCAGGTTGTGGCCGGAGGAACAGAATTGGGAAAGGGCTTTTCTGAATTAAATGACCCAATTGACCAGCGTCAGAGATTTGAGGAGCAAGTCAAATTAGGCGAAGCCGGAGACAAAGAAGCACAAAGAATGGACAAAGATTTTGTTGAGACTCTTGAATATGGAATGCCACCTACGGCAGGATTCGGAATGTCTGAAAGATTTTTTGCATTTTTGATGGACAGACCGGTCAGAGAAATAGTGTTCTTCCCATTGATGAAACCCAAATAAGTTAAAAGTTTATCAAGTCTATAAAGTTCATAAAGTATATTGATTAAAACTTTATAACTTTCAACTTTAAGAACTTGATGAACTTGCGCGAAGCGTATGTTAGACATAAAATTTATTCGACAACATAGTGATAAGGTCAGGGAGGCCATAAAAAACAAAAAGGCCAATTTAGATTTGGATAAACTATTGGCTACTGATGAGAGGCGCCGGCATTTGTTGAATGAATCTGAATCACTTAAAGCAGAACAAAACAAACGGTCGCGCGGAGTGGGTTCCCGCCGTGGCGAGGGACCCAGCGAAGCTGGGACGCCACATAAGGCGGGAACTCTGTCGGGTCCACAATCGCCGGTTGATCTGGAAGAATTAAAGACGTTGAAAGAAAAAATAAAATTGATAGAAAATGAATTGAAATGTGTTGAGGAAGATTATGAAAAATTGATGATGATGGTTCCGAACATTCCGACCAAGGATACGCCTGTCGGAAAAGATGAATCAGAGAATAAAGTTTTAAGAAAATGGGGGAAAATAAAAGAATTTGATTTTAAGCCCAAAGAACACTGGGAAATCGGTGAGGCGTTGGATTTAATTGACAATGAAAGAGCATCAAAAGTTTCGGGGGCGAGATTCACATATTTGAAGAGAGGTTTAGTTTTGATGCAGTTTGCGCTTATTCAGTATGCCATGTCTGTTTTTACGGACGTGAAGCTTATTAAAAAAATAATTAAAAACAACAACTTAGATTTAAAAACTACCCCATTTATTCCCGTCATTCCGCCGGTATTAATAAGGCCGGATTCTATGCAGAGGATGGCCCGCCTTGAACCCAAAGAAGAAAGATATTATATGCCGGCTGATGATATGTATCTTGTTGGTAGTGCCGAGCACACTCTTGGTGCTATGCATATGGACGAAACCTTTAACGAACAAGACTTGCCGATAAGGTATATCGGTTATTCAACTGCTTTCAGGAGAGAGGCCGGTTCTTATGGAAAAGACATGAAAGGCATCTTACGGGTCCATCAATTCGATAAACTGGAAATGGAATCATTTTGTTTGCCTGAAGATTCAATTAAAGAACAGGATTTGTTTGTAGGCATGCAGGAATATTTAGTTCAGTCGCTGAAAATACCTTATCAGGTTGTGGCGATATGCACCGGAGATATGGGCGGGCCGGATGCAAGACAGATAGATTTGGAAATGTGGATGCCCGGGCAAAACAGATACCGAGAAACGCATACAGCAGATCTAATGACCGATTATCAGGCGAGGCGTCTTGGGACTAAAGTAAAACGAACCGGCGGTTCAGAGTTTGTGCACATGAACGATGCCACGGCTTTAGCAATCGGTAGAACTATTATTGCGATAATTGAAAACTATCAGACAAAAAAGGGAACTATTGAAGTTCCCAAAGTTCTGCGCAAGTGCATGGGTGGTCTGAAAGAGATTAAGTAATGCGGCCGGTAAATATTAAAAAGATTAATCATCGTGACGAGGTGGCGCGCCGGCATCGCCGGGTTTTGGTTTTAAAAATTTTGGCATTCGTGCTCGGGACGATTGCTGTTGTGGCGGGGATTATTTATCTTTTGTTTTTTTCGCGCCTTTTTGATGTCAGGGAAGTGAGTTTTAACGGCTTGGATACGGTGAGTTCGGATGTATTTAACGGTAAAACAGACGAAAACCTGAACCAAAAAATATTTAACTATCTTCCACGAAGAAATAATCTTTTTTTCGTAGATACCGAAAATTTTGAAAATGAAATTGCTTCGGATTTCCCGATTTTTAAATCGGTAGATGTGCGTAAGAAACTTTTTCATGGATTAGCGTTTAATTTTTCAGAGAGAAAACCGGCTGGGATATGGTGTTTCACAGATGATTGTTCCTATTTCGATAACGATAAAGTTCTTTGGGGTCAGCCGGCCAAATCTTCCGGATTCATATTTCTTACCATTGAAGATCGGAGAGGAGGAACAAGTCGGCAGATAGATGACGAATTTTTTAAACCAATAATGAAGGTGGCAGAGAGCATGTTAGGGGAAATAAAGAATATAGTAATACCTGCTGATTCGTTCAATGAATTCCGGGTCTATACTCCTGAATACTATATTATTTTTGTAACTGATTCCGATATCCAAGACCAGCTGGATGTTCTGAAGATATTTATGAGTGAGAAAACTAAAGATTCCGATTTTCATCCCCAATACATAGACCTAAGAATTGACGGGAGGGTTTATTATAAATAAACTGTTCAGGCTAGCCCATTCAACACAGGAGTTGACAAACCAAATCCAATTTGCTATACTGGTTATACACTAAGTTCTTTACATACCGGGCCTTTAAAAGGGCTCGAAAAAAGCCAGCAAATACCTCGTAAATCTAGGCATTCAAGTAAGATAAATTTGGCCTTTAAGGATGTACACATTTGTAGAAGTATCAAAAGTAGTTCTCAAGTTGTTAGTAATTTGCTGGTTTTTTTCGGGCCCATCTATGTCCAGCATGGCTCTCCTTTGGGAGCGCACTTTTTGATGAAATAGGGCCCAAAAAACTTGACTGCAGAGCAGACCCGCGCTAGAGAGCCGGGGCAGACCTACAACTGTCCGCCATGGAGGGGAAGGTCTGTGGAGATGAGAGGTATGCCAGTCCTCCGAGAATCTGCTTTGCAGTCAAGACGATGGCCAAGCGCGGTTCAGTGCCCCCCTGTGAGACACATGGAAGGAGTGAACATGTTCCTCCTCTATGTGTGACCGTGCTGTGGCTCCGATATCGACAGAGGATACGTTGCGGGGAGGGTTCGGAGGGTGCTCCGATCGCCAGAAATCCGCGACGATATTCCTCTGCCGATTGCGGTAGTGGAGCCGGCGGGGAAGCCCCGGCAGATCAACAGCCACACCGCTCACGGTGCTACTCCGCGACATATGCGCGTAGCGGCACCGCTGCCAGTCGTGCTGTCCGGAGAATGGTGGATAACTCCGGATTCCGCGTTGTTGCCAGCCAGGCGCTGGTGCGCGGGATTTCCAACCACTCGGGAGAGGCGATGCGCCTCTCCCGTCTCGCCTCAACCAATTCGCCGGGGCCGAGCTCCGGCGACTAAATGGCAAAGGAAGGAGGAGATGAGCGGTTGGAAACTTAGCGGGGGAGCCCGCGGTATAAATACTTCGTTTTGGAAGGTGTGCGATACACCTTCCCGTGCAGGCCTTTCAGGGCCTGCTTTAATTTGTTCTAAGGTTATTTGATGTTTTTAAACATCTGTCTTATAATCTACCCGTACGGACAAATTCTAAGCAAGAGTTTGTTTCGTATTTTATCATGAAATCAGATTTTATTATCAAATTTATCAAGACAATTAGAGACACAGGTAAGGATTTATATCAAATTTGGCAGTGGCAACCTCTGTATTATAAAGGTTTTCATGTATCCGGTTTTGATTATAAAAAGGCAGAAAAAGGTTTTAGGAACTTACAACATAGAGATATTATTCGTAAAACTTCAGACAATAATTATAGATTCACGAATAAAGGCAGAAAGTGGTTTAGCAACGCTATGTTAAGGCACTCTTATTTAGAGTATGGCAAATGGGACAAAAAATGGAGAATAATTATTTTTGACATTCCAGAAGAGCTACATAAAAATAGAAACCAATTGAGAGCCAAACTAAAAAACCTAGGATTCTATATGCTACAGAAAAGTGTTTTTGTAATTCCTTATCCTTGCGAAAAAGAACTCGGGTATATATGTAAAAGTTTAAAAATATCAGATTATGTAGATATTATTGTGGCTGAATCTGTAGGATTTAAAGAGAAAGAAATAAAAAAAATTTTTAAAATTTAATTCAGGCCCGTAAGATAGTAATTCTTATAAACTACCCGTACGGGTAATTTATAAGAATTAAGCACAGATTAAGTGTTAACATTATTAAGATTGCATACTTATTTTATTGAGTAATATGCCAAACGAAGATGGAATTGCCGATATCGGTAACCGGAGTGTAGGAATCAAGCCAAGCGTAGCTTGTTTCCGGTTTTTCTCTTGAGCTCATAAAGAAACTTTTTGATACCGCAATGTATCCGCCTTCAGGATTATCTGCAAGGAATTCCCGGGCGTTTTTGTATCTACCGGAATTTATCCAAATATATTTATTCCTTAAATAATAACCCGCATCAGCCCATCCGAAATAATCCAAGCTTATTTTAGAAATTTTATTTTTATCAACCCAATCAGCAAGCCTCTTTACATCTTGTCCCCAGTCTATATTTGAATCAACCACATAAAGATGGCCACCGCCTACTTGCCCTTCCGAAGCCCATGATGGGCGAAGGAGGGCGGTCTGGTTGAAGTAAGTAAGATAGTGAGGAAATATTCTTAAATTTTCCAATAGATACCATCCCATTAATCCAAAAATCAAAATACTAGTAACCTTGATTTTTGGATTAAGATTTTCAATTTTCAATTTCCACTTTTCAATTATTTTTGAAAGTTGTCCGGAAAGTAAAATAAGCACAAAACCGTAAGTTGGCAGCAAGTGTCTTACCCCGATATTTAAATTAGCCGTGATGCTCGCATACCAATAGATTGCAAGCCAGACGAGCATTGCGAACTCGGTGAAATGGTCTTTAGTCCAATTATTTATACTTTTAACCTTTAACTTTAAACTTTTAACTTGAGTAATTATTGCCATTAAGGCAGTAATTACGAGTCCCCAAAATGCCAGAGGTTCTTTTATAAAGTAAACAATCGGAAAATATTTTTTCCAGGCGTTTTTTTCTATTTCTCCGAGGAAATATGTTGTGTTTCCGCCGATACTGCGTTGGGTTACCATGAGGACGCCTAATCCGTAATGGGTCAGAGAGCGAATATAAGGTTTATCGGAGGCCCAAATAACCTTATCTGCGATGGATCTATTTCCATAACTGTTTAGATGATAAATTGTTTCTGCCCTTTGTTTTTCAGGGGGATAGTTCGATGTGTGAAGGCCATATACCGGCCAAACAATGGCTAAATAGCCCAAAACAATAATTATACCCGTAAGAAAGAGAGTTTTGGCAATCGAATATATTTTGTCGTGAAACACTTGCCCTGAACGGGTCGAATGGATTAGCCCCCAGGCAACTGCAATAACGAAAAATAGGGGATTTAAAAGAAAAAGAGAAAACTTTGTCAGCTGGGCGATTCCAAAGGCGATGACAGCCAACACAAAGTTTTTCTTCGTTTGATGTTTCAAAAATTCAATGAAAAAGTAAGTTCCCAATAACACACCAAATAAAGCTGGAACATCGGTAGTGACGAATCGGCTATGAGCCAAAACTGTGGGAGAAAAAGAAAACAGAAAAGTGGCAATTAACGCCGCTTTGTCTCCGTAGAGTTTTCTTGTCCAGTGAAAAATTATTATTGCTGAAAAAATAAAGAACAGAAGCATTGGGAATTTGGCGACTCTTGTCATCAGAATGGCATTATTTCCGGAGTTAAAGAGGAGATTTCTTCCAAAGTTCCATTGGCCGTTGATATCGCTTGTCCAGAACTGCGTATTAAATGCCGAATCATTGATATTCAGCCAACCCCTCGACAAGCTTAGGGCAAGTCCGGTCAGGTCTTTTACCAAAGGAGGATGTTCGGGATTTAAACGAAAATCCCCTTTTTGAACATAAGAATATCCCGCTCCGATGTGGGGGATTTCATCTACAATCGGTGAATCATTCCAGACGCTGGTAATCGCCAGTATTACAGCTGAAGTGATTATTATCCCAGCAATGAATTTTGTGTTCATTTTGATTGTTTTCTGGTTAACCTCCTTACAATCTTTGGCCATCTTGCTAAGGGTTCGGCATTAAGTAAAGCTATCGTTTGTGCTGTTGTGTATCCGTTGTCTATTAAATCCTGAAAAGCATCGATCCCGTCTTTTATTAACTTATGATATTCAGTTTCAAAAACTTGTTTGACGGTTTCAGTTATCATCTTTTGTTCATCGGGACTTTTATTCCTTGAATGTAGGGCAATTAATTCCCTTTTCTCATCTTCGAGGTAATCATATAAACCGCCATCCTGTCCCGACATTGTTAATATTTTAAAGATTTCTTCAGGATCACGTCGCCCTTCTTTCATATATGCTAGTATTTCATCTTTAACTCTCAATTCTGCCATTTGTTCTCGTATAATTCTAAATTGTTTAGTCAAAGAAGTATCCATTTCATATGGCCATGTTGTTTTCCACATTGTTTTGATGGGTCTTTCATCAAATAATCTTTTTATAGCATGTTGTTCTTCATGTATATATATTGCTTTTTGATTGTCTGTAAATTCTCCTCTTGCTCTCTCTGCTATTATTGTCCCTCGGAGGTTCGGGATAAGAGATGTGCTTATGCTTACGCCCCCCTCTCTTTTTGTTGCTCTTATTTCTGTCATTGTCGGGTCTCTATAATCCAAAAACGTTTGTTGGCTGATTAAGGCGTAGTCTCTTATGTCGTGGCATCTAAAGTAAAGTGTGACTGGCCCTTCTATGACCTCTATTCTTCCTTGAGGAGGGCGACCGAATATTGCTTCAAAGAGATTATTGTCATCGGGAAATCGTTCCCGAGCTTTTTTTATGAACCAATGCTTCTTGTAATATCCACGCAAGATCTCGTCGATTTTGATTTGATTGCCTTCTGTATCGGCGCCATATTTTACTAACAAATCAAGGGCTTTTCCATATAACTCCGGCCAGGTTATATCCGGATTTTCTCTGATTGTTTTTATTAATTCTTCTTGAGTTCTTGCCAATCCTTCTTTTTGATATGCTAATTTTTCTTTAAACTCTCGTAGTTTTTCTCTCCTTTTTTCTTTAGGCATTTCCTTAATTTTCGACAATTCTTCTTCGGGGTCAAAAATTTCATCCGACCTTATCGGAGACTCGATGGCTTCCCTCTTGGGTTCTATATGATGTTGAACCGAATCTTCTTTTACTGCTTCCCAGTAAGCTTGTTCTAAAAGACGCCCAGTATCTTTGGCACGTTGAAGGTTTTCTTCGATCTTTCCTTTGCTTAACTTTGGTTCTTTTTCGATTATTTTTGGGGGTAAAGATTCTTTCATCTATTTGAAATATCTCCAGTATTCCATAAATCCGATAGAAAACAAGAAAATAATCATAACCAAAGCAGTTATTGCATGGGCTTCGTGAACCGAATGGGGATCATTTGCTTTGTACCATATCCTAAGTTTATCGAATAACCACCATATTCCCCGGGCGGTAAAAATCATCACTGCCGGCAGAACCCCGATAGTTATTAGTACATTGGGAGCTGCGGCAGATAAAAATCCGGGGATTAGCATAATGAAGAACCATGCAAATAAGAGAGTGTGGACGGTTGAAAAATGGCCATGCTTGCGTTTTAACCAATGGATAAGTTCATTAATAAAACCGACAATAAAGAATATGCCTATTGGCCAAGGTAAGAGTGGAGAATCCGAGAAGTTAAACATTCCTAAGGTTTTTATAATACCAGGCAAGACCTGTCCGACAGGTCTTGCCTGTAGAGACATGCCAAGTTGCCAGAAAGAAATCATAACAGGCAGAGCGACCACAAAAGCTGTTAAAGCAAGTAAGACAAAACCTTGAAGCAACTTAGTCTTGGCGTGTTCATATTTGACGTGGTTAAAATCTTTTTTCAAATACCACCAATAATTTAAGAATAATAATATGATAACAATCGGCATTATGTAGTAAGAGGTGTTGGTATAAAATCCTAATCCGCCAAAAATACCGGCTATGGCAAAACCAGGCAGATGGTTGCGTTTTAAACTCTTCCAAAGAAAGTAAAAAGTAAATACAAGTAAAAACGGAATTATTGCTACGCCGATCTCCATTCGTGAAAAGTTCACGTGCCAAAAAGAAATTGCCGCAAGATAACTGGCAATGGCAGCCAATCGCCACTCAAATAGCTCTCTGGTTAGAAGGTAGAGTCCGACAATAGAAAGGATTCCGGCTATCGCTGAAAATATTTTCGATGTATCCAATTGGTAAAGACGGAAAAAAGAGGCAATGCCGACGATGATTAAAAATATAA
>CAZZGH010000022.1:0-10754 GCA_964653875.1 uncultured Candidatus Saccharibacteria bacterium | reverse complement strand
AAAAACTTCCTTGACTATTTCGGGTTTCGGTTTGACTACTGCTTTGTGCTTCACAGAGGATTTCTTCTTGGCCGGCTTCTTGATCGTTTTCTTCATTTTTGGCATTAGATATTGTTTAGAAATTAGATATTATAAATTAGGGTTTAAAAATTATTCGAATTTTAAGTTTCGAATAATTTTGTCCCTTGTCTTGTTCTTGGGAAGCATCCGGTAAACGCATTCTCTTATAACATGGGTTGGTCTTGTTGCCCAGAGCTCGGATAACTTTCTTGCCCTAATACCGCTGTGATATCCCGAGTAGCGGTAGTAGATCTTAGTGGTAAATTTGGAACCCGTAAATCTGACTTTATCGGCGTTTTTAACCGTAATCTCAACTTGAGGCAAGACCTCCGACTGATATGATGCCAAATTTTTACCGCGCAAAAGGACAGCAATTTTCGATGCCAATCGTCCGAGTGTCTCATTTGTTGCGTCAATTTCAATATGGGTCATATTATTTAACAAATTCTATTATAACCATCTCTGCTCCGTCGGATCTTCTTTGGCCTAATCGCAAAATTCTGGTATATCCGCCGTTTCTTGAGGCAAAATCGGGAGCAATTTCGGACATTAACTTTCGGGCGGCTTTCTCGCCTATCTCCGCCAAAATCGATCTCCTTGCGGCGAGAGTCTGTTTCTTTGCGGTAGTTATCAATTTAGCGATATGGGCAGTTAAGGATTTGGCCTTGGCTAAGGAAGTCTTGATTCGCCCATGTTCAATTAAAGCGGTTGATAATGCTCTGTATAATATTCTTCTTTGTCCAGCTTTCCTGCCAAATTTACGTTGTTTACCTCGTCGCATTGTCTTTTTATTTCTTTTTCTTGGTTGTTTTTGCCTTCTTCGGCTTTGTCGCTTTTTCTTCTGTCTTGACTTCCGAAATCAGCTTAAAATGATCCACAAGAATTTCCGAAGCTTTTTTCAGCGCTTCTTCCGGTTCGACAGAACCATCGGTTTCTATTTCCATTACAACCTTATTAAAATCGATTCTCTGGCCTACGCGAACATTTTCTATCTTGAAGTTGACAACTTTAATTGGCGAAAAAATAGCATCAACAGCAATAACTCCAATAGCGAGTTTGTCTTTTTGTCTTTGTTCAACCGGAACATAACCGACACCTTTTTCAACTTCAAATTCCATGCTTAGTCCCGTCTTTTTGTCGGTAAGAGTGGCAATGTGTTGATCTTCGTTTATCAATTCAATGTCAGAAGTGAGCTTAATATCTGCAGCTGTTATTGCCCTTTCTCCTTTGGCATCCAAGGTTAGTTTAACCGGACCATCCCCGTGCAATTTAAATCTGATCTTTTTAACATTTAAAATAATTTCGATAAGATCTTCTAAAACTCCCGGGATGCTTGAAAATTCATGATTAACGCCTTTGACCTTAATCGAGGTAATCGCAGCGCCTTCCAAAGACGAAAGCAACACCCTCCTTAAAGGATTTGCAATGGTTGCACCGTAGCCTGGCATTAGCGGCGATATCTCAAATGTAGCCCTTGAACCGTCCTTTGCCAATAATTTTATTTGTTCCGGTATCTGTATCATTTCTTTTTTATGTAATGCAGGTTAATAATCCCATGCATAACATATATTAATTTTATCTTGAATAATACTCGATTATTGCCTGCAGGTCTCCGATGTTTATTCCACTTTCTGGCAGCGTGGGCAGGCCTTTTATTTTTGCAGTCATTTTTTCTTTATCCAACAGAATCCAAGCGGGCGTATCATGTTTCTTAAGCCAGAGTGGCATAAGGGTTGTGAAGAACGGATTTTTTAAACTTCCCTCTCTGACCTTGAGTTCATCGCCCATCTTAATTTTGAGAGAAGGAATGGTAACCCTCTTGTTGTTCACGAGAATATGCCCATGTCCCACAAGCTGTCTGGCCTGATCTCTTGATTGGCCTAATCCCATACGAAAAACGACATTATCCAATCTGTTTTCAAGTTCTTTCATTATGTATTCGTACGGCTCTTTCTTTGAATTTATCGCTTTTTTAATATAGTTCTTGAATTGTTTTTCTAATAATCGATAGGTATTCTTTACTTTTTGTTTGGATTTCAATTGTTGGGCAAATTCGGATGCTTTTCTGGAACCTTTTTGTCCGTGCATACCGGGCGGATACGGTTTTCTGGTCATGGCAGATTTTTGGGAGTATGACCTCTCGCCTTTTAGATAAAGTTTTTCGCCTAACCGTCTCTCTATTTTTTCTTTTGGACCTGTATAACGTGCCATAATAAAAGCTAAAAGCGTAAAGCTAAAAGCGTAAAATCTTTGAAATTAATTGTTTTAAATTTTAGGTTGTTGTTTTGCATTTTTAGTTTTGCGTTTTACACTCTTCTTGGTTTGGATCTGCGAACGCCATTATGGGCTACAGGGGTCTTGTCCTGAATGGAAGTAACGTTCAATCCTGTTCCGGCTAGCCCTCGGATAGCCGATTCCCGACCCGGACCGATACCTTTAACAATGACCCTGATGTTCATTACATTATATTTTTTTGCTTTTTCGAAAACATCCTTAGCTACCATGTTGGCGGCATAAGGGGTCGATTTTCTTGCCCCCTTGAATCCTAATAAACCGGAGGAAGACCATGCAAGAATGTCGCCCTTAAGATCGCTGATGTCGATAAGCGTATTATTGTATGAAATGTTGATATGAGCGACTCCGTTAAGAACCTGTTTTTTGGCGGATTTCTTGGAAGTGCTAACAACCCCTTCGGTGATGGGTTTTATTTCTTCTTCTGTTTTTGTGATTACTTTTTTCTGTCCCATAATAAAAGCTAAAAGCGTAAAGCTAAAAGCGTAAAATCTTTGAAATTAATTGTTTTAAATTTTAGGTTGTTGTTTTGCATTTTTAACTTAACGTTTTACGTTTTATCAGATGACGATTTTCTTCCCGAACCCATGGTCTTTCTTACATTTCCCCTTAAAGTCCTGGAATTTGTTTTGGAACGTCCATGGATAGGCAATTTTCTGGCATGCCTTAATCCCCTCCAACTCCCGATTTCTTTAAGCCTTTTTATATTCTGACCGATATCTTTTCTTAAATCCCCTTCAACCTTGTAGCTTTTCTCAATTATCTTCTGTATTTTGTTAAGTTCATCGACGGTAAGGTCTTTAGCTAGCTTGTTACCGTCGACATTGGCGGAGCGCAAAATTACTTCACTTAAAGATTGGCCTATCCCATACAGATAGGTTATCGAGTAAAGTATTTTTTTGTTTTCGGGAATGTTGATACCTAAAAGTCTTGGCATAATTTTAACCTTGTCTTTGTTTATGTTTCGGATTCTTGCATATGCAATAAAGGCGACCTTTGCGTCTTACTAATTTGCAGTTTATGCACATTTTTTTTACAGATGCTCGTACCTTCACTTCTTGAAACTTGAAACTTGAAACTTGAAACGTTTGTTTTTCTTACGCTTCACGCTTTACGCTTCACGCTTTACGATTTTAGTATCTAAACGTTATCCTCCCTCTTTTGCCGTCGGGGCTTAATTCTATTGCGACTTTATCTCCTGGCATTACTTTTATATAATTCAGGCGCATTTTGCCAGCAATATATGCTAAAATTTTACGGCCATCCTCTAACTCAACCGTAAAGGTTGTGTTAGGTAAGGATTCTATTACTACGCCATTAACTTTTTCTTTTGGATTTTGGTTCACTTTCAAAAATTAATCGCAAACAAAATACGCTCAATCATTGGTGGTGTGGGAAAGGGCGAAGGCTCGCTGTTTAAAAATCACAGCACCACCCGATCCTTAAGGAAATATGAGGTATTTTAAAGCCTCTTTATATTATCAAAAACGCTTTTAAATGTCAATGCGTTTGATAAAATTCAGCACCGACTAATAATTGATCTGAAGGATTATCTTGTCTTTGTTTTTGGGGATTTTATTAACCCAGAATGGCGACAATACCACCTTTGCCAACTCTATGCTGGCAGTTCCTTCAAGATAAGTTTTAATTTCTCTCTTGTTCTTGCCTAACAAATCGGACTTAATTTTATCGGTATCTATTTTGGAATAACCGTTGCCTTTTATGCCAACAGTGAATGTTAGAATATCACTGGTTTCATCAAATGCTATATTGGAGTAATCGATAGAAAGTTTCTCGGGAATAGCGGTAATGTTTGGAGCCTTAGTTTTTTCTATAAATTGTTTAATAAGATTTTTTAGGTCGTCTTCTTTGAATCCTACAGTTTTTATGGCGCCACTTAGATTCATCGTAAATCCATCCGTTGCCTCATCGATTTTGGCGGTTGATTCTGGCTCTTTGAGTTTGATAGTGGAAGCATTGATTACTTTCAATCCGAAAGTTTGAGTTTTGAAAGAATCTCCTATGTCTTTTGTAACCTGATCAGATAAGGTTTGCTTGGCAGCATTAAAATCTAATTCCGTAACCACTTTTGCTTTGCCGATTGCTCCGCCCTTCATAGTTTCCTCGGATCTGCCGTATATTTTTTCGTATCTTCCGATATCTCCCCGTTCATTAAAAGCTGGTATGCCGAATTTACTTGCTGGAATATTATATGCCTGCCCCGGCTTATCGGCTATTGCCTCAACGCTTATGCTTCCAGGAATAATTTTGCCGTTTTCCACCTTAGTTCCCGGAACAGTTATGCCTTTCAATGTCCGGAAAATAAGACCGTCAGAAGTTTGAAATCTTGTGGTGGCGATCAAGACTTGCGGCGTGGTTCCGTATTCATTAAAAACTGTGATTTTGCCTCTAGCTTTCTGCGCAACTTCTTTTTCTCCGGTTGTTGGGAAAGTTTGGGAGGCATTTTTTTCCACATTGAACAACTGGCCGGGAATTCTGTTCAACCCGGCATCAACGGAAGAAAATTTGTCGGAAGCGGAAACCTTTAGCTGAATATCAAGTGGTTGTTTGTGCGGTGTTATATCTATTTTGGCGCTTCCAGTGGAGATGTAAATTATAGTTCCGAGCAGTATAATTGAAGCTCCACCAAGAACGATAACCGACCTTCTGGGAAAATTTCTGAATGATTTTTTTGTTCTTTTATTGATACCGGTCCATATATTTTCAGTCGGAGCTGAAACACGTTCGCTCTGTTCTCTCCAAACATTTTTAATATCATCTGCGGTTTGATATGTCGGTTTTTTCTTGACTTCAAGATTTGTGGGCCGTTCTTTGCCGGAATAGATTTTTAACGGTATTCCGCCTTGCTTTACGATGTCTTCAAGACCTCTCTTTGTTTTGGAAACGGTTATGACTTCGTATTCATCATTCTCGTCGTTGTCTTCTTGGTACATTGCCGGAGAAAACTTAGGCACCGGTTGCATCGGCTGGTCTTCCGGTTCTTCGTCTTTTTGTTCTATCTCCGGTTTTTCTGTTTCCTCCTCTTCTTTATCATTCTCCTCGTCATCTTTTTTGGAG
This sequence comes from uncultured Candidatus Saccharibacteria bacterium, assembly GCA_964653875.1. Taxonomy (GTDB): domain Bacteria; phylum Patescibacteriota; class Minisyncoccia; order 2-02-FULL-40-12; family GWA2-44-9; genus 2-01-FULL-41-26. The sequence goes on along the minus strand of CAZZGH010000022.1, from coordinate 5,324 downwards.
TTGAATTGATTTACTGCAATTACCGAAGGTTTGTCGTCGCCATCATTGGCCAAAAGAATATCAAATTTATACTTCTTGGCGAGTTTGTTTGTTTCGGGGCTAGAACAAAGCAGAGATATTTTCTTACCCAATTTTTCGGCTTCATTTTCAAGAATTATAAAATATTCTTCATTTCGGAAAGCTTTAGACGTTTTGGGTAAGATAAAAATTACCTCTTTGGCTTGAGTATTTCTGAATAAACCCAAAACCTCCTCAAATTTGTCGTCTTTAAGGACGTTAATAATCTTAGTGGAAGCCATTTAATTACATTGTATCACAATGGAATTAGTAAGAAATCAACAGGATGCCAAAATCTGGTCTAAACCCATGTCAGATTTAGCGGCCATCAGTTTTATGCGTAATTCTTTGGCGCCGTCCCAATTAGAGATATAAACCTTAAAGAATTTTTTCATAACATCAAAGTTTTTTGCCTGCCGTGAGCTTGTCGAAGAGTCACCCCAAAGTTCTGTAAATAATTTTATATGTTTTTTCAGGAGTTCAATTTTTTCCGCCGGCGTTTTGGTTAAGGGGTCTATTGATGGATTGAAAAACCATGGGTTTGAGAATATAGCTCTGCCGATCATGATGCCGTCTAAGCCGTATTGCTCGGCTTTTTCTAAACCCTCTTGATGAGTCATAATATCGCCGTTGCCTACAATCGATATACCGGCTTTCCGGCAAAGTATGGCGGCTTTGCTTATCTCGTCCCAGTGATTTGGCACCTTGGACATTTCTTTCATGGTCCGGCCATGGAGAATTATTACGGCCGGCTTGGCTTTAATCAGATGCGAGATCCATTTCTCGGTGATTATTTTATCGTAGCCGATGCGGGTCTTTACCGACACAGGTAATCCGCAGGCTCCGTGTTTGGCCTCCTGGATTATTTCTTGGGCAAGTTTTGGGTTTAAGATGAGTCCCGCTCCGCTGTTATGTTTAACTATTTTTCCAGCGGGGCAACCCATATTGATATCAATTCCATCAAACCCAAGCCTCACGGCTAATTGAGCGCATTTATAAAAATTTTCAGGGTTAGCTCCGAAAAACTGGGCAACGATAGGTCGTTCATTTTTCTTAAATTTCAAATGGGACATCAGTTTTAGCCTGCCTTTTTCAGAACACAATCCGTCAGCTGATACGAATTCAGTGTAAAAAACATCTGGCTTTCCGCAAGCCAAAACTATCTGCCGGAAAGCGGAATCGGTGACGTCAGCCATCGGAGCCAATATAAAATAGGGCTTCTTTTTGCCTTGAGTTTGTCGAAGGGTTAATTTTTTCCAGAAATTTATTGACATTTAGTATTAAGATGATATTATCAGTATGGAAAATTTATAACAAAGAGGCGGTCGATGTCTAGACAAGTCAGCAAGAAATTACTTGAAGAAGTTGAACAAGAGATTAAGAATCATCCGAATTGGTGCAGTTCCAGTTGCAAAGTCGGAAATACTTTCCTGCCTGATGCGTATCGCGAAGCCCGGCTTGTTCACGGATATAGCGCCAAAACGGTTCAAACCGACTATGACCTTTGCCACGTTTTTAGATAAGTAATACTACTCACCAACTCGGTGGGCTTTTTATTTAACTGTTTATTGTAAAAAAAGTATCTTATATCTGGACGTTCTTATATCTGGACATCGCAAGTCCAGATATAAAAAGTTACTCCAGCATTAAATCTTCAATACCAATCAAATCTAAATCTTTTAACCAATCCAGGGTTTTTGTTCTATATTTTTTCTCTCCTCCAAAACATCCTAATAAAAATTTTCTTGAAGTGATTGAGGGGAAATTTTTTTTACCGACAAAATCAAGAAAACTGCTCCATCTGTAATTTTCCAGAAATTTCAATGCGGTTTGAGGGTCTTTAATTTTTCCATTTCGCCATTGCGGACTAATAAAATCCAAAGGATTCATGTGAATGTAATGAGGGATGTGAACAAAATGGGTCTCAGTAGTAATAGGAACTGATTTATATCTTCCTTCAAATAAAGCACCGGTTCTTTTGTATTTATTATTAAAGTATTTTGCATAGCCCATATTCAATTTTTTCATAAATAAAAATATGCCATTTTCTACCCTCGGGCTTAGTAGCAAGTGATAGTGGTTGCCCATAAGACAAAAACAATGAATATCAACAATAAGTTTTCTCTTTTTCTCGATTTTTAATGGATTTATAATACCAGAGGATTGTTTGAATCTATATCCAACGTCTAATACCCGCTCTTTATCATTAAACTCATAAAGATTGTGAATAAATCTTAAATAATCTCGGTCATCTAAAAAAATTTGTCTTTTATCTACCCCTCTGTTCAAGGTGTGGAAAAGTTCCATAATTTATTTTAATTATATATCTCTGGACTTGCGATGTCCAGAGATATGTCCAGAGATGATGATTATTTTTTCTAAAAAAAGAGCGCCGGTTAAGGCGCGAGAGGAACGAAAGGGTGTCGAGGCCTTCCGTGCGGGCTTTCGTCGCCGCCAGTACGCTACTACTGTGTTTAGGCTTGCCTGGCAGCTGCTCCAGGCGGGTTCCTCGAAAGTTTTTCTTTCGAGTACTCAGGAACCACTCTAGTGTGGTCCTACAACCCCGATCCGGCTGATCGGTTTGGCCTCTTCCCTCTTGTTTCCCCTAGCGGGGGTTCAGGAATCACTCTTGTTTTCTTCACCGAATGGCCTCGACGAATATAAAGATACCAAAATTTGTTTCGGTATGTCAAGTACTTATTCCACTATTGCTCTTATTCTGCGGACTCCTGCAGAGACGGATTCTTCTTTGATAATCTTGAATCTGCCTATTTCGGAAGAGTGAGAAACATGGGGACCGCCGCAGAGCTCCCGACTGAAAGGAAGTTCTGAGCTTGCCGAAGAATTCTGCCCTTCGACTGGCTCAGGGCCAATCGTGTAAACATTTACACGATTGGGATATTTGAGCTTGAAAAATGCCATTGCGCCTGATTTTATTGCATCTTCGTAAAACATTTCTTCTTTGGTGACGGGATAATCTTTTTGGACGGCTTCGTTTACGATATCCTCAACCTGTTTAATCTCTTCGGGGGTTACCTTTCGGGGAAAAGTGAAATCAAATCTCAATCGTTCTGATGTAATATCCGAACCTGCTTGATGAACTTCTGTTCCCAAAACTTTTCTCAAAGAAGCATGTAGTAAGTGCGTAGCAGTATGAAGTCGTGTTGCTTTTTTTAATTCTTCCTCATTTCCTGCTTTGAGTTCTCCCGTGTCCATCAATAACCCATGTCCGCCGAATTTTTTCTCCGCTCCGGCTCTGGAAATTTCCTGATGCTTTAGTTCAGCTTCATGGATAGCTATTTGATACTCTGCAATGATGGTTGTATCAAGTTTAAGTCCCCATTCTTGTAATATATCCCTGGCTATATCTGGGTGAAGTCCTTTAGATTCATAAATTTTGAAAATCTCTAAACCTAATCCTTTGCCAGAAATTAAATTATTTTTAATTATCGAATTGCCAGGATTTTGAGGATCAATACCCCCAATAAATTTATTGAAAAACTTCTTTAATTCCGTAATTCCTTGACCTAAAGCATTATTAAATTTTATAGATTCCAAGCGAATTTCTTGTTGTATTTTTTCAAAAGTTAAATTTGGATAATCTTTATAAATTTTGCAAACCTCCTCTATTAAGTTTTCATAATTAAATAAATCAACCTTTCTGTTGTGAGACGATAAATATAAATAGGAATATGTCATTATTCTTCGCAATAGACGTCTCAATATGTATCCTTGTTCTTTATTTGAGGGACGAACGCCATCGGCAACGAGAAAAGCGATTGCTCTTGAATGGTCAGCCACAATTCTTTTAACTCGTATATTCATATCAACAGGAAGCATTTGAATGAGGGGTTGAAACAGGCTTGTGTCGTACACACTTGTCTTGCCTTCCATAACCATAACAAGGCGCTCAAATCCCCTACCATTATCAATCGATTTCTGGTTGAGTGGTACGTACTCTCCCTCAAAAGTTTTTTGATACTGCATGAAAACGTCGTTTCCTATTTCAACAAATTTTCCGCAATCACAATTTGGATAACAAGTTGCGCCAAATTTAGGGTCATGTTCAAGACCTAGGTCATAAAACATTTCTGCGTCCGGACCGGCCGGTCCTACTCCGGCTTCCCACCAATTCTTTTCTCGTCCGTATAGAAATATCCTTTCGCCTATTTTGGCATCTATGCTTATCGTTTTAAATCGCTCTTGCCAAAAACTTATTGCCTCGTCATCTCGAGGAACTTTTTCTTCTCCTTTAAATGCTGTGACATACAGTCTTTGGGGGTCTAAGCCGAGACCTTCTTGTGAGGTTATAAATTCGAAACTCAATGTAATAGCTTCCTTCTTAAAATAACCACCGAATGAAAAATTACCAAGCATTTCAAAAAAGGTGCCATGTGAAGTATCCCCGACTTCATCAATGTCTGATGTTCTAAAACATTTTTGAAGAGTTGTTATATTTTTTGAGCCATGATCTTTAATCGGGTCGGCGGTGCCCAAAAAATACGGCTTGAACTGCTGCATTCCGGCAGTCGTAAAGAGCACTGATGGGTCGGTTGGAAGCAAAGACGAAGAAGGCACTATTTTGTGCCCGCGCGATTCAAAAAATTTCAAAAATTTTTCCCGTATCTCCAAATGGGTCATATGTATAATTTAGCAGAAAAAAAGTAATAAAAAAAGAGGGCTATTGCCCTCCTCTCTCCTGATGTCAAACAACTATTTGTGGATAGATTAGCATTTGATATTTATTTTGTCCAACGAAAAAGGCCTTAGCGGCCCTCGTTCTCTTTTTTAAATTTGTCCAGTTCCTGTTTCTTTTTTTGCAGCTTTCTTAATTTATCGAGATCGGTCTGTTGTTGATCTTGGATTGTTTCGGCTTCGTTATCTTTTACCCCAAAAATCTTTTTCAGTATCCTGAGCATAGTCTCTTTCATCCATTTCATGTGGACCAAAAGTACTGGTTAGATTTTATTACAAATTTTGTAAAAAATCAAATCTTTTGCTAACATTCTTTCTAAGAGTTTTTTAACAAGGCGAGGTTTAAAACCCGATGGCTGTCTCTCGCTGGCCACAGACGGCACTTTTGCACGATCATGCTGATGCCGCTTTTCCTGTTGGAAACATTCTGGTTCAGCTGCGAATGATGGTGGGTATGCCGATTGATATCAAAGAAAATTACAAACAAATTTATCGGGATAGGTTTTTATATGTTTATGCGGGATTTTTATTTGAAAATAAGGAAAAAATCTGATATAATACTTAAATTGATA
>CAZZGH010000021.1:0-11302 GCA_964653875.1 uncultured Candidatus Saccharibacteria bacterium | reverse complement strand
AAAAACTTTCTGTGTTTGTTCACCCTTATATTTCTGTTCCCCAGGGCTTGGTATTTTCTTCAAATAAACCCGTCGGATTCTACATGCCGTTTGCCGAAGGTGAGCCTTTGTCCAGAGTTTTTACAAATGATTTTAGAACCCGGGAAGGTTTTGCCGACCGCGATGCGGTTAAACTTGTTGATCGGATGAGAGATACAATCCGGTTTGCCCATGATCACGGCGCTATACTGGTTGATCCAAATGAGTTTAATTGGCTGGCTTATCTGAAAGGAAATGATAAACCAGAGCCGAGAATAATTGATGTTGACTCATGGGTTTTGAGCAAAATGCCGGCAACTGTGGCAATTATGCCGTCGATCCGCGATTGGCATACCAACGGCTTTAATCAGTTGAGCGATTGGTTTTCGTGGGGAGTGGTAACTTTCCAAGTTTTCGTGGGAATACATCCCTACAAAGGAACTCTAGACGGTTTTGCCAGAGATAATTTAGAGGCGAGGATGAAAGCCAAAGCTTCTGTATTCTCAAATGGGGTAAGACTCAACCGCGCAGTCAGAGATTTCAATTGTATCCCAAATGCTTTGCGCGACTGGTATGAAGAAACATTTCAAACAGGCAAACGTACGATTCCTCCAATCTCATTTGATACCGGAGTTGCAAGGGCCGCTGTAACACGAGTTGTGAAGATAATCACTGCTAGCGGGTCGTTGGTGTTTAATAAAATATATTCAAAAACCGGCGACGAGGCGGTACACATTTGGCCATGTGGCGTTGTCCTTCTAAAATCAGGTGAATTAGTTGAGTTAAGATTGAAACGAGTTATCGGACAATTAAATTCAACGGACGGAGAAGTGGTAAAAGTAGACGGCGGATGGCTCATTGCCGATTGGATTCGAAGCCAAGTTGCCTATACCTATGTAAATGAGTCATCATTGCAGTCTGAATTGCTGACGTTGACAATCAAAAGCCACCACATTTTTAGATCTGAAAATAGACTGTTTGTTGTAACCGACGGAGGCCTGACAGAAATTTTCTTTAAAGTTATGGGCAAGGCAATAATTGCTGTCGGCCAAACTTGGGGAGCGATGGTTAACTCAACTAAGTGGTTCGACGGCGTCGGTATTCAAGATGCCATGGGTGCTATGTATGCGATCGTTCCATTTTCGGATAAAGCATGCACTCAAGTTAGGATCCGAGAACTTGACGGTTTGAAAACAGTTTCTGCCAAGGCCGGTAATAGATACATCGTTATTGTTGCCGCTGATAAGAACGGTGAGTATTACAAGATAGAACTTGTAATGAGCCGTGACTATACAAGTTACCAAGCTTCAAAAACTTTGGTTGATGGTCCTGACTTAAATGTTTCGTTGCTTCCAAAAGGCGTGGGCGCAACAATCGTTGATGATGGGGAGTTAATAATTTTTGTTCCGACATCTGGTGTTATAAATAAAGTTTCTGATAAATATATTACGACTGACATTGTCTTGGCCAACTGGGATGATAAAGTCTTGTACATTAGGAAGGGCGAAATATGGACTGTAAGATTTAAATAGTTAAATTAGTTTTACCCGAGTATTGACTCGGGTTTTTTATAAAAAATAAGGCCCCGCAAATGTGGGGCCTGATTTATTTCTAAAGAAGTTTGGCTACGGCCTGTATGTGCTTTAACAGCATCGAGCAATAGCCCCATTCATTGTCGTACCAGGCCATGACTTTTGCGAGATGCCCGGTCGTACGAGTGAGTGAAAGGTCAACTGTTGATCCGTAACTGACACCTATGATGTCGCCCGATACGAGGGGTTCTGTACTCACGTCTAGGATTCTCTCCCACTCATTCTCCTTGGCAGCGGCCATTAGTACCTGATTGATAGATTCCCTGTTTATCTCTATTGGAGACAAAAAGGTCAAGTCAAGCAATGACCCGGCCGGTACAGGAACTCTGACCGATAAGCCGTCACTTCTTCCTCCAGATAGTTCTGGGGTAAATCTGCCAATCTCTCTGACGGCGCCGGTTGTGGAGGGTATCATGTTCAATGCCGCTGCCCGTCCGCGATTAGCATCTTTCTCGTTGCCCAGGCCGTCAACCAAGCTTTGGCTTGCGGTATAGGCATGGGTGGTGCTTATTAGCAATTCAGTAATCAAGCGATAGCGTGACAGTACCGTCACTACTGGATTGGCGCAATTTGTTGTGCATGACGAATTAGAAGTGATGGGTCCTTTCAGTAGATTTTCTTCTCCAACATTCGGGGTGGCTGTGGGCATATCATCTTTTGCCGGGGCGGTCAGAACGACACGCTTGGCGCCAGCATTGAGATGCGGCGTTAGTTTGGCGATAGTATCGAAGATACCGCTGGCATCTACCACGATGTCAATGCCCAGTTCTCTCCACGGCAATTTGCCCGGGTCACGCTCACTGAACAGTTTGACCTGTTGGTCCGGACAAACTATCTCATTGCGATCGGGGTTATACAGCAGGCTACCGGGGAATCTCCGGTAAACACTGTCATGCTTAAGTGCGTGAAACAAAATTGACAAAGGACTTAGGTCATTTATTGCAACAATCTCGATGTCTGGGCTGTTGTGGGCAACCCGGAAAAAAGTTCTTCCGATACGTCCGAATCCATTGATAGCAACTCTGGTTCTTTTGGTCACGAATACTCCTTTATTTTAAATAACAACTAGCAAATTATATAGTAATTTTTAACTGTTGTCAACTTTTAGAATTTATCATCGCCATTCTGACCATGTCATGATATTTGCCCTGCCAAAAATATTCATCTTTAAGGACACCTTCTTTATTAAAGCCAACTTTTTTGTATAGATGGCCAGCCTTTTTATTTTCTCGCCAATGCATAAGATAGACCTTATGCAGTCTAAGTTTTTTGAATGCTTGATCAACCAGCATTGGCAAAACTTTTTGGGCATAGCCCTTATTCCAAAATTCTTGTTTTATAACCAACGAAAGTCGGCCAAGCTTGTTTTCCCAAGCAATTTGGTGGATGCCGCATTGGCCGATATATTCTGAACCGGCAAAAATAGAAAACACGAAGTCATTTTTACTGGCCAGAATTTTATTTACGTAAATTTCCTCGTCTTCTCTGATAAATTTTTTATCGAAATGCTGGAGATTTTTTATAACTTCAGGGTCATTAACCCAAGTCATTATATGGTCGATGTCCTTTAGTTCCAGAGGTTTTAGTTTTATTTTCATGTTAGAAAAACTTCTTAAGCTCTGCGGGTTTGCGGGATACGAATTGATATATTTGAGCCGGTCTTTGGCGAGTGCCCCTTAACATTTTTTTAGTTGGTTTAATGAGTTTTAGCATCAAGAATTTTTTACGGAAGTTTCTCTTGTCCAATTTTGTGCCAAGAGTTATTTCATAAGCTTTCTGAAGCTGGTTGAAGGTGAAGTATTCAGGCAATAAGGCATAGATGGCATTGGTATATCCTAATTTAGCCCGGAGGCGCTTTAAAGCATATTTAATTATCCGGCCATGGTCAAAGGCCAGCAAGGGCAGCTTTTTCAGGGGGTAAAATGTCGGTGTTTGGATTTTATCTGATCGGCTTATTTTAATTTTTTCTCTTGGGACCAAGGCAAAGTAGGCAACGGTTATGATATTGCCCCGAGGATCGCGCCCGGAACCGCCGAAAGTATAGAGCTGTTCTATATATACATTCTTGATGCCTGCTTTATCTTTTAGTACTCTCAAAGCAGCTTTTTCTGGGGTCTCATTCTGGAATAAAAATCCGCCCGGCAAAGCCCACTTATTTTCGAATGGTTCATTGGCGCGTTTAATCAATAGAACTTTTAACTGACCATCTCTGATGGTGAATATAGTGATATCTGTTGTTACGGATTGATAAAATCTCATTTTAGATCTTTTAACCATAATATAACTTCGGCATCTGACGGCATTCGCCAATCACCGCGAGGTGAAAGAGAGACTGAACCTACTTTGGGTCCATCAGGCATGACCGATCGCTTCCATTGATTATGGAAGAATCTTTCTATAAATATTTTTAGCCACTTCTTAATGATAGCGGGTTTATATTTACCTTCAAATACTTTATCAGCCAGGAATAATATTTTAGCCGGTTTCGAATTCCATCTGACGAAATGGTAAAGAAAGAAATCGTGAAGTTCATATGGCCCGATAAGATTCTCGGTCTTTTGAGTGATTTCTGAACCTTTTTCTTTGACGAGCTCTGGAGATATTGGAGTATCAAGGATATCTTCTAATATTTTTTTGGCATTTTTAAAATCTTCTTGTCCGCTTACCCATGTTACAAGGTGTTTTACAAGTGTTTTAGGGATGCTGGCGTTAACGTTATAGTGAGAAATATGGTCGCCGGTATAAGTATTCCAGCCCAGGGCTATCTCTGATAAGTCGCCGGTACCGAGTACTAGTCCGCGCAAAAGGTTGGCCTTGTCCATCAGTATCAATGTTCGATAGCGGGCCTGAACGTTTTGGAAGGTCAGGTCTTGGATTTTCCCATCATGGCCTATTTCTTTCAAGTGGCCGGAGGCGCCTTTGGTGATGTCTATTTCTTCAAGACTTACTCCAAGCACTTCAGCAAGTTTTATCGCATTTGACTTAGTTCTCTTGGTCGTGGCAAAACCGGGCATCGTAAAAGTATAGATATCCTTCATGGGAATGCCTAATAGTTTGAATGTTTTAACGGCGACCAGAAGAGCAAGAGTTGAATCAAGGCCACCGGATAATCCCAGAATTATTTTTTTAATATTTGTCTGGTTAATTCGCTTGGCAAGGCCGAAGGTTTGGATAGAAAATATTTCCTCAACTCGCTTGTTTTTTTCGGCAGGATTAGAGGGAATAAAAGGGGTCGGATCGATATAGCGGTTCAGCTTGGATGATGGCGATACCGGGATGTCTAGATTGATGACTCTGAAATCTTTTTTCGTATTTTTATCGGTGGCTTCACCGAAGCTTGAGGTTCTTTCGCGATCGCTTAGAAGATGCTCTATATCTATTTCGGATATAATAAGCTCGCCATCAAGTTCAAATCTTTTTGATTCTGCTAAGATAGCGCCGTTTTCGGCAATTAAAGCATGCCCTCCAAATACAACATCGGTGGTTGACTCATGGACTCCGCAAGAAGTGTAAATATAGCCACAAATTCCGCGGGCTGATTGTTGAGAAACAAGCATTTTTCTGTAGTCGGCTTTCCCGATAAGTTCATTTGATGCTGAAAGATTAGCAACTATTGTTGCTCCGTGAACGGCCTGGAATGAACTCGGAGGGATAGGAACCCAAAGATCTTCACATATTTCAATTCCAAGGATGGCTTCGGGATAATCCTTTAGCTTGAATAGTATATCTGTCCCGATAGGCACCTTTGAGTCAAAGATTGCTATCTCTTTATCATTAAGATCGTTTGCTGAAGCGAACCATCTTTCCTCATAAAATTCTTTATAGTTAGGAATGTACGTTTTTGGGATAATTCCGAGGATTTTACCATTAGAAATTACTGCGGCACAATTGAAAAGCTTGCCTCCAAAAGAAAGGGGCAACCCTACCAAAATTACACTTTTTAAATCGCGAGTCGTTATTGCTATCGAGCCAAGAGCTTCTTTGGCCTTATCAATTAAGAGTTGCTGATGGAAAAGATCGCCCATGGTATAGCCGGTTATTGATAGTTCCGGGAATACTATAACCTTAGCTCCAGCTCGAGAGGCCTTTTGAGCAAATTCCAGGATCTGTTTTGTGTTATAATCTAAATCGCCGACTTTAATTTTGGGCACTGCCGCAGCGACTCTAATGAATCCGTAGCTTGTATTTTTATTAGCCATAGTGTATATTATACACTAAATGGTTATTAAAAGTCAATTTCCTCACAAATTCTATATTGACTACCACCCCTCTAATAAGCAGGCTTTATTATGGGCGACTAAGATAAAAGCCTTTATCGAAAAGGAGTTCCCTGATTTAAAAATTGATCCCAACAAGCCCGATTTAGTAATTGTTCTGGGCGGAGACGGCACGATCTTAGAAGCAGGCAGGAAATATCATTATCTTGGTTCAGTAATATTTGGTTTGAATCTAGGTAATGTAGGATTCTTAGCTTCAGTAAGGCAGGAAAAAGATTTCTTAAAAGTTTTGGATAGTTTTTTAAAAGGAAAATATGAAGTTATCGAACGGATGATGGTGCTGGCTGAAGTTGAGAGAAAAGGCAAGATTATTTTTAGAACCGAAGCATTAAATGAAATAGTAATTAAAAATCCATTAGGCATGGTTGAACTTGAAGCCAAAGTGTCTAATCATCCGATACAACATATTAGGGGAACCGGTCTTCTTGTTGCTACTGCTACTGGTTCGACCGCATATAACTTATCAGCCCATGGCCCGATAGTTATGCCGGACATTAAATGTTTCATTATTACTGAATTACTGGATCATAATATTCCCAGTCCCAGCGTTGTAGTGAAATATAACAATACGATTAATATCAGAGTGCTTTCTTATAGAGAAACTGGTATAATTTCTCTGTCAAAAACTAATAAAAAAGTTGACGTCCTATTAATAGGGGACGGCGAATCAGTATTTCCACTTGAAAAGAATGATCAGATTATAATTAAAAACTCGCCTCACCTGGTAAAATTTGCTGAACTCGAGAAACACTACTTTTTCAAGAGTTTAAAAGAAAAGTTTGGGTTTAGGTAATTATTAGTCTGTATCATTTGAGACAGTGTCTTCCTGTGTCCCATTTGTTTCATTTTGACCTCGATCGGGATCCTCCTTCAGTAAACTTACGGATGGGCAAGCAGGTGTTTAGTTCTTAGTATCGGGATTGTTTATTTTTTAGATTTGGACTATTTTAAATACGCAATGGCCCAGGTTATCTCTTTTCTGTATCGTTATTTTCTAAAACCTATTTTGTTCATGTTTCCGGCCGATGATGTCCATGAATGGTCTCTTTCTATGGGCGAGCGGTGTGGTTCATCGGCATTTGCCCGATGGCTTACTCGTTCTGTTTTTGTGTATGAAAACCCCAAGCTTAATCAGAAAATTGCTGGCTTGACTTTCAGCAATCCCATCGGTCTTGCCGCCGGTTTTGATTATGACGCTCGGCTCATCAATATAATTCCCGAAGTCGGATTTGGTTTCCTAAGCGTCGGAACGGTTACCGACCGACCGTATGAAGGAAATCCGGCTCCGAGATTGGATCGTTTACCCAAATCGCAGGCTCTTTTGGTCAACAAGGGTTTCAAAAGCTCTGGCATGGAGCATGTCCTCAAACACATGGCACATTGTAAAAAAGTGCCGGTAGGCATAAGTATCGGCTGTACAAATCGACAATATGCCGATTTTGACGAATTGGCGGATGATATTATCAATGGATTTAAAAAAGCAAATAGGGACCATTTTTTTGATTATTTTGAATTTAACATCAGCTGTCCTAATTTGATAAACATAAATACTTTCAAAGAACGGCCGGACGAGCCCGAAGGTCTTTTGAAAATTTTGATTAAACTTTCAGAAATTAACATCAGCCGGCCGGTTTTCATCAAAATGCCCGCTGAGCGGACATTTGAAGAAACAGATAGCCTGGCCAAAATAGTCGAGCCCTTTAATTTGATCAAGGGTCTTATTTTTTCTAACTTGGTTAAAAACCGGAATAATCCTTTTCTTGATCCTGAAGAAGCGGCAAAGGTCGGTCAGGGAAATTTCAGCGGCAGACCGACATTTGAAATATCCAATCGTCTCATTTCTCATGTCTACGGAAATTATAGGGATAGATTTATTATCATCGGTTGCGGCGGCGTTTTCACCGCCGAAGATGCTTATTTGAAGATAAAGCTCGGAGCTTCATTGATTCAGCTTATCACCGGCATGATCTATTTGGGCCCTCAGCAGATAGGCCTGATAAATAAAGGATTGGCAAGATTACTCAAAAAAGACGGATATACGAATATCAGGGAAGCTATCGGAACTTCAGGTATGGTATAATTCTTAATATATGAGCGACTCTATTGAAATGACGGAAAAATATGTCCGGGCGGCTAATTATATTTCGGCAGCCCAGATTTACCTCCAGAGCAACTTTTTATTAAACAAAAAATTTACTCAGGACGATATCAAGCCTCGGCTTCTGGGACATTGGGGGACCTGCCCGGGAATCAATTTTGTTTATGCGAATCTCAATAATCTGATTCAGGCCCACAAGGCTGAGATTTTATTTGTTTTAGGGACGGGCCATGGTTTTCCGGCTTTGCAGGCCAATCTTTTTATCGAGGGAAGTTTGAGTAAATACTATCCTGAAGCCACTCAAGACGAAAGGGGTCTGAGTTATCTGATAAAAAATTTCAGCTGGCCATACGGTTTTCCCAGCCATTCAAATCCGGGAGCGCCGGGAGTGATTTTGGAGGGTGGCGAGCTTGGCTACGCGCTTTCCACATCTTATGGCACGATCTTGGACAACCCTAATCTGATAGTGGCCTGTTTGATTGGCGACGGTGAGGCCGAAACCGGAGCGACTGCAACGGCTTGGCATCTCAATAAATTCATTGATCCTAAAACTAACGGCGCCGTTTTGCCGATATTGCATTTGAACGGCTACAAAATTTCCGGTCCGACCATCTTCGGCAGAATGAGCAACAGGGAGCTTAAATCGCTGTTTTACGGCTACGGCTACGAACCGATACTGGTTGAGGGCACTGGCCTTACGGTTTACAAAAAAATGGCTGAAACATTAGAAAAGGCCTATCGGTCAATCAAAGAGATTCAAAACAAGGCCAGGCATTCGGATTCGCCGGTTGTTTCCCCGCGTTTTCCAATGATAATCCTGAAAACTCCCAAAGGCTGGACTGGAATCAAGAAACTCAAAGGCGAGAAGATTGAAGGCAATTTCTTGTCGCATCAGGTTGTAGCTACCAATGCCAAAACCGACAAGACGGAATTTAAAGCCCTGGCCAAATGGTTAAGTTGTTACAATTTCCGGGAACTTTTTGATCCCGATTCCGGTTTTGCCGAGGATATAAAAAAATTAATACCCGACCCGAATTTGAGAATGGGGGATAACAAACATGCTTTTGGCGGAGAAATGACCAAAGACCTGAAACTTCCGGACTTCCATAAGTTTACCGAGGATGCCTCGCAGCCGGGCACGATCGGCTCCAGCAGTATGCGCCGTTTGGGGCTCTATCTTAATGAGGTTTTCAAGCTTAATCTTGATAATCAGAACTTCCGCCTTTTTTCTCCTGACGAAACTTATTCCAATAAGCTTGATGCTGTTTTTGAAACCACTAAGCGTCCGTTCGTCTGGTCCACTAAGGAATGGGATAAAGACATTAGCGCATCAGGAAGGGTTGTGGAGATGTTAAGCGAGCATTCGCTACAGGGTTTGTTGCAGGGTTATGTTTTGACTGGCCGTCATGGCATCTTTGCTTCTTATGAAGCTTTTATTCAGATTGTAGCAAGCATGGTGGACCAATATGCCAAGTTTATAAAAATTGCTCGGGAAATTAAGTGGCACGGAGATATTCCGTCGCTTAACTATATTTTAACTTCTTCTGGCTGGCGCCAGGAGCATAACGGATTCAGTCACCAGAATCCGGGCTTTATTTCCAATATTTTGAACAAGGAAGGTTGTTTTGTGCAGGTTTATTTTCCGCCGTGCGGCAACAGTGCTTTAGCTGTGATTGATAAGTGCCTTAAGTCCCGGGGCGAAATTAATGTGATTGTTGCGGGGAAGACGCTTGAACCAAGATGGCTTACTCCGGAGCTGGCGCTGAAAGAATTGGAACAAGGTTTGATCATTTGGGATTTTGCCAGCGATTCCGAGCCGGACATTGTTCTCTCGGCGGCCGGGGACTATATGACTAAAGAAGCTTTGGCGGCAATAGATATAGTCAAACAAGAAGCTCCGCAAATCAAAATGAGGTTCGTGAATATCATGGTGCTGTCAGCTTTGGGTCTTGGCAATGGAGAGTGCCGAGTACCTTTGGACTTTGATTTTTTGTTTACTAAAGATAAGCCGGTTATATTTAATTTTCATGGTTATCCGGAAACTTTAAAGTCAATGCTTGTCGGTAGAAGAGATGGTATCAATCGATTTTCTGTTCATGGTTATATCGAAAATGGTTCGACAACCACTCCTTTTGATATGCATATTCGCAACGGTACCAGCCGATATCAGCTGGCACAGGAGATCTGTCAAAAAATGGGTGAAGCTAACGTGATAGACAAAGATCTCGGAAAGTCTTTGGTTGATAAGTATGAGGCAAAACTGAAAGAGCATAAGGATTATATAATCAAAAATGGGGTCGACCCTGATGAAATAGAAAACTGGCAATGGAAAAGAAATATTTAATTATCAATCCGGGCAGTGCTTCCAGGAAATACGCTCTTTATGAGGGTGAATTTGAGTTATTGCGGGCGCATATGGAAAAAGAAGATGACGGTCTGATTGCTACCATTAAGACAGGAAATTCTGAGGAGAAAGTTATTATTTCCGCAGAACAATATGCCGCTTCGGTTAAGTATTTTTTAAATCTGCTCGTGTCGAAGAGTTTAGTTACTGGATATACAGATATAACTGCGGTTGGCTTGCGGATTGTTGCACCGGGACAATATTTTTTGTCAAACAAGATTATTGATATTGAGTATTTAGATCGGCTTGAAAGTGCCAAAGGAGAGGCGCCATTACACATTGAACCAACTATTTCTGAAATTAAACAAACAAGAGAAATCTTGCCCGAGATTCCAATTATAGGTATTTCGGACAGTCTATTCCATTCGACCATGTTAGCTCCGGCAAGATTTTACGGACTCCCTCACGATATCACGGAACAATATAGTATTTATCGTTTCGGCTATCATGGAATTTCTGCCCGTTCCGTATTGAGAAAACTTGACGCCACGGAAAATATTCCATCCAAAGTTATTATTTGCCACCTAGGGAGTGGAGTCAGTATTACCGCAGTCAAAGACGGTAAGGGGGTTGATACCTCAATGGGTTTCTCGCCTCTGGAGGGGGTAGTGATGGCAACACGCGTAGGAAATATTGATGTGGGAGCGGTGGCTTATTTGGCGCAGAAATTAAGTCTTAGCCGGGAAGAGCTAGAATCATTTTTTAATGAGAAATGCGGATTACTGGGAATTAGCGGTAAAACCGGTGATGTCAGAGAATTGATTGAATTAGAAAAACAAGGAGACGAAAATGCTAAGTTGGCTCTTGAGGTTTTTGTCTATCAGGTAAAAAAGCATATCGGGTCATATATTGCTATTCTGGGCGGATTAGATATGTTGGTGTTTACTGCTACCATTGGTGAACGTTCTTACAT
>CAZZGH010000020.1:0-11340 GCA_964653875.1 uncultured Candidatus Saccharibacteria bacterium | reverse complement strand
TTATTTGTCTTATAAATTAAAAACGCAAATAACGCAAAGAAAATGATACCGATGCTTGAAATGATTTTAGTTTCTTTAGACATGTTTTTTATTTAATTTTTTATGAATCAATAATGTGGTAGTGATAAGAATAAAAGATAACAGCGACAAAAGGGGTATGTCAATAAAACCAAGCAGTTGTATGTATTTTGTAGTGCAGGATATACCAAAGGTACAGGGGGTCAATCTCTCTTGTATAACATTATAATACAACAAATTCTGATAAAAAGCAATAGCACCCCCTATGATGCTTAGGGGCAGTGCATATTGATAGAAATGCCTGTCTTTTTTAACTATTGCAACTCCTATGATCAAAACCAGCGGATACATGGTAATCCTTTGATACCAGCAAAGAGAACAGGGAACAAGACCCAAAACTTCGCCAAAATACAAGCTCCCCACCATTGAGGCCACGGCTGTAATCCAAGCTATGTATAGCAGATTGTCTTTAATAAGTTTCATCGATAAAAAATTATCGGCCCATACTATCTAAGAATATTTGGTGGCATCCTGCCTTCCAATGCTTCAATAATATTAGTCGCGGCAAGTTCTGACATTTTATTTCTTGTTTCTTCGGTAGCGGAAGCAATGTGGGGCGTCAGAATGACATTGTCCAGATTTAATAATCCCGGCGTAACCTTCGGCTCAAATTCAAAAACATCAATAGCGGCGCCGGCAATCGTCTTCACATTCAGCGCTACAGCCAAAGCCGTCTCATCGATAACCGGCCCACGAGAAGTATTAACCAGATAGGTGGTCGGTTTCATAAGTTTAAGTTGTGCTTCGCCTATTAAATGACGAGTCTGGGGAATAAGCGGAACATGGATACTGACAAAATCAGCTTCCCGCAAAAGATCATCAACTCTTTCATAAAAAACAGCGCCATATGTTTTTTCAAATTCTTCATTTCTTTTTATATCATGGTAAATAACTTTCATATCAAATCCCTTAACCGCGTGAAATGCTACGCGACTGCCTATTCTCCCCAATCCGACTATGCCTAAAGTTTTCTGGGATAAATCAGCGCCCAGAAGAAGCATTGGAGCCCAACCCTCATATCTACCTGCCCGAACAAATTTATCGGCCTCAACTACGCGATGGGCGATTGCTAACATTAAAGCAAAAGTGTGTTCGGCAACCGTATCCGTCAAAATATCGGGCGTATTGGTTACCATAATCTTCAGCCGTTTGGCCGAATCTATGTCAATATTATCAAACCCAACGGCGTAGTTGGCAAAAATTTTAACTGTCGGACGAGACGCTTCAAGAACTTCAGCATCAATTTTATCGGTTAAAAGACAGAGTACAGCATCATAATTCTGACCCTTAACAAAACCGATAAGCTCTTCTTTGGAAAGCACGCCATCTTTCGGACTGACAACAACCTCATAACCACGCGAGTTTAAAAGATCAATTCCCGATTTAGGAATCATCCTTGTTATAAATATTTTCGGCATGCTTTAATTTTATAACACAATTTATCGATTGTCATGCCCGATTAATCCAAAAATGTAAGAGCCTTGCCTTGTTTGTCGGCACGGCCGGTTCGGCCGATGCGATGAACATAGTCGTCATATGTTGCAGGTAAATCATAATTAATAACATGGCTTACATTGGCGATATCAAGACCTCTGGCAGCGACATCAGTCGCAACCAATATTTGAATATGGTTATTCTTGAACATCGTAAGCGCTTTCTGCCGGCTGGCCTGGGTCTTATTGCCATGAATTGACTCCGATTTAAATCCTCTTTGAACAAGATTCCTTGAGAGCCGTTCAACACCGTGTTTTGTTCTTCCGAAAACAAGCACTTTACTGAACTCTGTTTTTTTCAGGAGTAAATCGTGGAGAACTTCAAGTTTATCCTTGCCATCCAT
This sequence comes from uncultured Candidatus Saccharibacteria bacterium, assembly GCA_964653875.1. Taxonomy (GTDB): domain Bacteria; phylum Patescibacteriota; class Minisyncoccia; order 2-02-FULL-40-12; family GWA2-44-9; genus 2-01-FULL-41-26. The sequence continues at coordinate 9,425 of CAZZGH010000020.1, read as the reverse complement.
GCGGATAACATCCTGCTCAACATTCTTTGCGGTATCCCTTGTCTTAACCGAAATCCTAACTGGCTGACGGAGAAATTCATAGATAAGATTATCTATATCACGCGAAATAGTTGCTGAAAAGAAAAGCGTCTGCCGTTCTTTAGGCATCCCGGCCATTACAAAACGCATGTCGTTGATAAATCCCATATCAAGCATCCTGTCTGCTTCATCGAGAACAATGGTTTTGAATTCGGCAAGACGAATAAACCCATGCTCGATGTGATCCTTCAAGCGTCCCGGCGTACCGATTATGAAGTTATATTGATTTCTTAATTGCGATATTTGTCGGCCCATACTGGCCCCTCCCACGCAACAAACGGAAAAAATTCTCATTCCGCGGGTAAAACCTTGGAGTTCACTTTCTATTTGTAAGGCAAGTTCACGAGTTGGAACAACAATTAAAATCCGTTCCCTGCGGTTTAAAACAACTTTGTTTATTAACGGTATTAAAAACGCAGCTGTCTTGCCGGTACCGGTATTTGCTATTCCAACCACATCGGAACCGTTTAAAATATGGACAATCGCTCTGTCCTGAATTGGAGTCGGGGTAATGTAACCCTTAGACGCAATCGACTTCTTTACTGTTTGGCCAACATTAAAATCCTGAAAATTGTGTTCAGGAATAAAATGTTCAACTTCTTCGGTGATTACCGCTTTGTTGACGAATAATGCCGGATTGATATATTCTCCGGAATTTTTTTTACGACCGCCAAAACGAGAAGAGTTGCCCCCTCTTTTAAATGCCGGCCTGCCCGATAAACGGGTTTTGAACCCTCTATTACTAAAATTTCTTATAGACATACTTTTTCTAACCTGGGTAAACCCAATTCTGGTCAATACTAATAGTTCCATTCGTCACCATGAAACAAGCGACCAGTATAGTCTCGTGAGTTTTTAGAAAAAGTCTAACCTGTGGATAAACGACACTGAATGTCGTTATGTGGATAACTTTGCCGTCCTGTTAAAAGTAGAGGCACGTTGCGGGTCCTCGCGACTTCTAACGGGATAAAACCCGAAGAGATTTAGTTATAGATACAGTATATATGAAAACGACCCTTCTGTCAAATGTTACTCCGTGGTCTGGGGCCGTCAAAGTGCTCTTCTTATGCTGCCAACCAACCTCCGTCTACGTAGAAAGTAGCACCAGTTATATAACTCGCCTCTTCCGATGCTAAAAATACAACCATCGCTGATACTTCTTCCGGCTTACCAATCCTTTTGAGTGGGACTCCGGCAAGCATTGCATCCATAGCTTCTTTGGGTAATTGAGCTGCTGCAACCATAGGTGTATCAATCGCGCCAGGACCTATTGCGTTTACATTAATCCCCAGCAATGCCCACTCATCTGCTAAGGTTTCTGTCATTCCGATGACTCCGCCTTTTGAAGCAACATAGTGGACTCCGCCAGTAATGCCAACCCCAACTTGCCCGGAAGCCACAGAAGCAATGTTAACAATCCGACCCCATTTATTTTTTGCCATTTCTTTGGCTGCACGCTGGGCACAAAGAAACTGACCCTTAAGATTGATGTCAATTGTTTTGTCCCAATCTTCTTCGGTTAACTCAAGCGCAGCTTTGGGAGCATAGATTCCCGCATTGTTAACCAAGATATCCAATCGCCCGAATTGTCTAATAACTTCATCAAAAACAGCATCGATATCAGCCTTATTTAAAACATCCATTTTAAAGGCTACCGCTTCGCCACCCATAGATTTAATCTCATCTGCCACCAGTTGGCATTCTTCCTGATTAATATCTGTTACCATTACCTTCGCTCCTTGCTTCGATAATGCTAGAGCATGGGATTTGCCCATCCCTTGGCGCGCACCGGTGACCAATGCTATTTTGTCTTTAAGTTCAAACATTTTTATTTAACCAACCTGTTTATAGCTCCATTTTTGAAGCCAAGAGTCCAACCCCCAGAAAGTACCTGCATTTGAGATAAAGAGAATGAGAAAAACAGAAATATAAATTATGTGTTCATCTACCAAAAAGGAATGTTCACCAACATAAGGAAACTGCAATACGACTAAATAATACAGCGCCATAATAATCATACCTCCGACAGAAGCCCATCTCACTAACAAACCTGCGATAAGAGCCAGTCCGACAAGAGTAAGCCCCCATTCATTAACAAAATTAATCCAACCAAGATTGCCTGCGCTTGCAAACCACTGATAAAGTCCGGGGAAAGTTTTTGCACTATTCAAATATCCTGCAGCAGACCAATCAGGATTTAAAACCTTTGTTATTCCGGCATAAAAAAACAATATGCCCAAAGCGACCCTTGAGAAAAATACCGCCATTTTTAGTTGTTTATTCATATGACCCAATTTTAGCACAAAAAATGCAGTGGAGCATAGAACTGTGGACAAAACATTATTATCTAAAACGCCCCTTTCGCGCATTCCTATAAGTATGACCCGGGACCAAAATGTTTTCGTCGATAAATGATTTGCTGAATTTTGTTTAAAAGCGAACCCCGTCTTTGTTTTTCTGCCAAAACTTTTTGCCAGTCAAATTGACCCCGCACATACCGGCGGCTATCTATAAATTCGTTTTTTAAAGGCAGGTTTTTCATGCCCACTTCGGAACCATAATAAATTACCGGGGCGCCCGGTAAATTCAATAGTAAATTTAAAAAGAAGAATACCCAATGCTCACCGCTTTGAGGAATAGAAGCCAATCTCATAGCAACACCTTTACTGCCCTTGAACAAGTACAACCCCTCGGGATCAAGCCAAGAAATTACCTCTTTTCTTGCCTCGTCTTCCAACGTAGCAAGATTAATTTCATCATGGTTGCTCACAAAATTAGCCCACTGGCAATTCTTTGGAATACTTGAAGATTTTTTTAATAACTTATCCAGAAGACCCATATCGTTCCGTTTTACGGCTAAGAAGATATGGGACATCAACGGAAAATTAAACGCCATGTGGCACTCATCATTATTGCCAAAATAAGGAATAATCTGCTCAAGCTTACCGCTGGCTTCAGCAAGCAAAATTACGCCGGGATGGTAAGCGTTTAAATACTTTCGTATCTTCTTTAGGATCATGTGTACTTCGGATTGATGTAAAGAATTTGTTCCTTCTCTCTTAATCAAGTGGGCTACAGCGTCTAAACGAAAACCGTCGACTCCAAGGTTAGACCAAAATTCAATTATGCTTATAAACTCCTCAAAAATTTTATGGTTGTCCCAATTAAGATCAGCCTGCTCTGGGAAAAAAGTAGCAAAATAATAGTCATCAGTCTCCCCGTTGTATTTCCAGTTACTCGATACCATATGTGAAAACGGATTGCATGAATCCTCCAATTCTTCCCCTGATTTACTCCAAATAAAATAGTCCCGCTTTGGACTATTAATAAATTTCCTGGCTTCCTTAAACCAAGCATGTTCAACCGAAACATGGTTTAAGACTAAATCTATGATAACTTTTATTCCCTGGGCATGCGCCGCTGCTGTAAAGTTTTTGAAATCATCTAGACTGCCCAAGTCACTTCTTACGTCAAAAAAATTAGAAACATCATAACCACCATCAACCATCGGCGATGGATAATGCGGAAGAATCCAAACGCAATTAATACCTAAATCTTTCAAATAGCCCAACCTCTCAATCATGCCCTTGAAATTCTGTGCAAACTTATCTACGTAAACCTCGTAAATTATCGCATCTTTCCACCAAAATTTTTTAGTCCCCATACTATTTATAATAAGCGAGAAGAAAACTATCTACAAGAGTAAAGCAATTTATCTATCCTCAATGGCTGGACTCTAGTGCCAAGTGCTAGACCCATGAAGGTATTCTAATGGTTTTGGAGATCTTTTCTAGGGGGAATTCGATGGGTCATTGTCAGGAAATTTTTTATCCAAATCCTCAGATTCATAAGCACCACTCGGCATTACGGCTCCCGCAGCCCAATTAGTTACTTTCTGAGTCATAGGACTCCTAAAAACACTCTTATCAGACAATTCAATTCTTGCATGAAATGAATGAACATCATTGCCCGAAGTAAAACTAAATTTAAATCTATTATTTTTGGCGATCAGCGGTATGTCCTTCAAAATTTCTAGAAGCAATCTTAATAAAATTATATATTTTTCATCAGAAAAAAAGACAAGGTTCTTTTCTGTAAAAAAACTTTTTAAATCGACGTAGAATTTATCGAAGGAAATGGCTTCATTAATTTTCTTGATTATTTCGCCCTGATTATCCTTATCGCCGGAAGTTTCTAATAGGTTAATAACTTCCTCAATCCTATCCAGTATTTGATTACGATTTATATTCCAGCATATATCCGCATGCAATATCCAATCGCAATATAAATCTAATGATCTAAATTTTCCTCCTTCTTTGTCACGTTCTAAGAGTTTTCTAATTTGGACTAGTAGATAAACAACGTCTGCCTCTCGGTCAATACCATTCGAAATATGTTTATTTAATTTTTCTAAAATCTGATCTGTCATAATATTAATACCCTCCGATCACCTCGATACTTCCAACCTTGGCTGCCGGGCTACGACTCGAACGTAGATAGACTCCTTCAAAGGGAGCAGTCCTACCATTAGACGACCCGGCAATTATTAAAATTTTACCTTAAATTACTCCAAATTTCAACTTGTACCCTTGTTTATTTAATATTATTAAACATTAATCAATTTTTCTTATCAAACAAAATCCCTACAACTTATTTATGGCTCGTACGAGCTGATTATAAATTGTAGTGGTTACGTAATTCTTTGTCTCTAAAACCCGCATTTTCAGTTATTAAAACATCTATGTAGTCAGAGATGCCAAAATTTTTACACATATCCCCCAGTTCCTCTTCGCATTGATATGGAAATATAAAAACACTTTTCTGAAGCATATAGAATCCCATACTTTTTAATTTTTTTCTAAATTTCGTCCGCGAATTATGCAATTCTTGAGGGATATCGAAAATTACCACTCGCCATTTTTTATCCCAATTTCTGTTTTTTAATTGAAAATATTTTTGAATAGAATTCTGGGCCCATTGAGTGCCTTTTTTCGTAAATTTAAAACGTCCTCGACCTCTCCTTTCTAAAATACCTCGATTTCGCAAATTGTTTACGTTACAATAAACATTTTCAGGATTATACCCACTCATTCTCAAGTCTTTATAATGCCAAGGTTCCTTAACAAATGCCTGAGGAAAATTCTTACTAAAATCAAAAATCGATTCAAGAAAATACCTTACAAACACTCTCCCCTTGTTCTTCTTACTTGCTTTATTATCTTGTTTATTATCTTGTTTATTATCCAACATTAAAAAATCATATCATGTCCTTAATACAAATACAACTTATTTATAGCTCGTACGAGCTATAAATAAGTTGTAAAGTCTTTTCTCAAAATCTTTTCTTTTTATTGCTGCAATAATTCCAATACCGCCAGCTCCAACGGCAATTGAACTACCGGTGAGGTTTTAATTTCATTCCGGGCCGAGGTGAAAAGGTTTATCATTTTTATAAGTTTAGTCCCGTCAACTTGCCAGTTCTGAACCGGCTCTTCCCCTACTGCGGTTAAAGTAGCCGGATTTATTTTAAACATCATAACCCTTCTGATGTATTCAATAAAATCTTTTGTAAAATGTTCCAAATCAACTCCCGATTCGTAAATCCTTTGAATAAATTTGATGGCTGAAACTTTATCATTGGCAACAAGATAGCCGAAGAACTCCGGATGATATTTAGAAGGAACCAGTCCGAGAGCATTATTAACATCCTCAACGGTAATTTTCCCTTGATGGGAGCGAAATTTAGAGATGGAGACCTCCGCATCACGGAGCGCGCCGTCGGAAGAAACGGCAATCGCCTTCAAGCCCTTATCATCCATATTAATTTTTTCGGCCCTTGCTATCTCTTTTAATTTCGTAAAAATCTGACTCGGAGTAAGGCGCCTGAAATCAAATCTCTGAACACGGGAAAGCACCGTCGGCAAAACTTTATGAGGTTCAGTCGTGGCAAGGATAAAAACAACATGGCTTGGCGGTTCTTCAAGTGTTTTCAATAAAGCGTTAAATGCTGATTTGGAAAGCATGTGAACTTCATCAACAATAAAAATCTTATAGCCCCCGCCCGGAGCGGCGACGGTTGTTGAGTCAGTCAATTCACGGATATTTTCAACTCCTGTTTGGGAAGCGGCATCTACTTCAATCACATCCAAAAGATTCCCACGATTAACTCCGCCACATGAATCACATTCATTGCATGGTTCTCCCGCCTTTATCTTTTTACAGTTCAATGCCTTAGCAAAAATTCTTGCTAAAGTAGTCTTGCCGGTTCCTCTTGGTCCGGTAAATAAATAAGCATGGCCTATCCGGCCAGTTGATAATGCCCCTTTCAATGTTTTGACCACATGTTCCTGCCCGACAACTTGAGCAAACGTCTGTGGTCTGTATTTCCGATACAACATGTCTATAGAATACTTTATTTCAATAGCTCACACAACCTCTATGCATGACTGCGGGGTGCACTTTTTAAAAATTTACTAATTTAAAAAAAGCACACACCCTCCGCCGGTTGCTTAAATGATAGGTGATGATTGGCAATAAAAGTTCAAACTTTTCTGAAATAAAAAAGCCCCGCGCTATACGAAGCATGGGGCACATAGAAACTATGCGCTGAAAGTGGTTCCCGATTTGATGTCAATAACACTATGAATTTTCGAAACTTTACCGGCAAACCGCCTGACTAATTCTTCTGCAATTTTGGCCAGATGACACTCATAGGCGCAGATCTGATCTGTTCGCAGATACCATTTGGGAGAAATAAAGAACCATACAATCTTCAACGGTTTGGCATCTTTGTAGAGGGTAATTGTGCCCTCGCTAAGATATCCGATACTTTCAAACTTAATATCCAGGTGAAGACCGTCATGCCAAGGAAACTCGGCATCAATTTCACAAATCGCCTTTCTCATGGCAACAAGGTCGTGTTCAGAACTATAATGAGCCATCTGAAATCCGAATGCCCCGTTTACACGATAATAATGACACCCCCTCCTGTTTATGGAGCTGGCAAACCGGTTCTTCAAAATCCATCGCTGAAGAAATGTTAAGATTCTCATCGGGCCTCCTGAATGTAAGTGGGGAACGCCCTATTACATGTGCGTATATTATATACACATCATATATAAAAGTCAAGACAAAGTTTTTGGCCTTAATTTTAGCATAGCCCTATTACTTTTTGTGGGTTTATCTCTTGAAAACTGCTATTTTAAATCCGATAAAGCTGAATATCAGAGATACTGCCGAACCAGCCACAGCTCCAGCGTTAGCCCATTGATTTAGGTTTAATCCCAAAATCGGATGTACATAATTTACCACCAAAGATGCGATACTCGTATTGATGAATATGGAGACAATGGCAATGCTCATAAATTTAGCAAACTGAAACGTCCCAGTGCCGACATTGTCTTGTGCCGACCTTTGGTCGTCCCGTTGTCTTATCTGTCCCTGCGACTCAACGTCTCTGGCAATATCGGCAGCGGGACGGAAAGCCCAATATTTATTCCAAAAATAACTGGGAATAACAGCGGACATAAAAGATATCGCTTTAAAAATCGTATACCATCCCCCCGATGAAATACCCGTGTTGGCAATCAAAAGATTCAAAACACCGAAATCAACCGCTGCGTTTGTAAAGCCAATAGCCGAAAACTTGCCGAATTGATTAAAAAATCTAAGCCATTTTCCGAGAAAATAACCAAGATTAACACCAAGAATCCAAAGTATTGGCACCACAAAAACTAATGATATCCATGGAATACCGCCAACACTTCCAGGACATGGAAATGTTATGCAGACTATCGTCCTTTCTCCAAACTCCGGTATATTCAAATATTCAAAAATCCTCCACGCTGAAAAACCGGTTATCAAGCCGGTAGCAATGCTGAAATAAAAATCTTTTTTGGTAAATTTCATATTGTTGAGTGAAGACCGTACTTCTGGCGGGACATTTCTTTTAACTGCGGAGCTAATCCAGGATTTGCCACCGGAGGTGGATCAATTTTTATATTAAATGGTCTCGCTGTTTGATTATTTATCAGTAATTTAACATAGCAGTTAAAGTTATCAATATTTAGGAGGTCTTGCGGACTGAAAACGGGTTCAAATTGATTTTTCAAAAATTCGGCGTCATCTGCCCCGACTCTGAATACGGCCATTGAGCCAACATTACCAAATACAGCATCGCGGATCTTGTCAACCAACTGCTTAATGAACTGGTTGGCAATGGTAAGATTTAGCCGATACTTGCGCGCTTCAGCCAAGATCGTAGAAATGCTGTCTGTTGTAAAGTTCTGAAACTCATCGATGTACAAATAAAAATCAGCCCGTTGTTCTTCCGGCATATTTACGCGGGATAAGGCTGAAATCAAAATTTTGCCGACAATTATCATTCCCAACAAATTGGCGTTAATATCTCCGATTCTTCCCTTTGAAAGATTCACCAATAATATCTTCTTCTGATCCATTAACTCCCGGAAGTTGAAAGCGCTTTTCTGTTGGGAAAGAATCGGCCTTAAAAATTCATTGGCGATAAAGCCGTTGATTTTGGAAGTAATATAAGGTGCCATGTTGGCTAAAGCAGCTTCACCGCCAGCTTTTTCGGCTTCCAATTCCCAGAAATTTTTAACTATCGGATTTGTTTCTCTAGATAATTTATCACGCCTATATGCCTCATCTGTCAAAACACGGGGAATATTAACCAAGGTCGGAATCTCGGTAGCATAATCATCCATCAAGAGAAGCGTTGCATTCCTGAAATATTGATCAAACATCGGCCCCATCGTTTCTGCCAAAAATAATTTCTGAAAAATACCGAGAAGTTCGTTGACAATAAAAGTTTTCTGTTCCGGAAAATTCGGGTCAAATTCAAGCATATTCAAACCCAAGGGCTTTACCGTATCAGCCGGATCGAAAATTATCACATCGTCCATTCTCTCGGGCGGTATCAATCCCAAAATCCTCTCAATGGCTGTACCGTGAGGATCAATAAAGGCCACTCCGTCACCATTAACAATATCCTGATGAATCATATTCTCCATCAAAGTTGATTTACCGGTTCCGGTCTGCCCAAGAAGGTAAAAATGCCTTCTTCGGTCGCTTTTGGCCATTCTTATCAAACTCTCGACCCCTCTGAAAATATTCTTCCCCAAAACAATCCCCTCTTGGGGCAAGTTTGGCGGCGGTTCCGAGGGTTTGGATTTTAAAAATTTTATCCTGGGCGCAAACGTAGTACCTAACGGAAAATGATATAAACTGGTTATCTCTTCGCTGGATAGAAGCGCAGTTTGGGAATTATCAAAAAGCCGAAAAGAAAAATTAAATAAAAGTTTCTTGAGAGCACTTCCGGAAATTTT
>CAZZGH010000019.1:0-11479 GCA_964653875.1 uncultured Candidatus Saccharibacteria bacterium | reverse complement strand
AAGTAGTTCTTCCTGAACGCATAATTCCCCTTGCTTGCAATTTCCTGTTTGGTGGACCCAAGCGGATTCGAACCGCTGACCTCCTCATTGCAAATGAGGCGCTCTACCAGCTGAGCTATGGGCCCATTACATTTTTTACAAATTATGTTATATTATAACACGGTTTGTTGAAATTTAAAAGGATTACCGATGGACCCAAAGCCCGTTTCAATTACCGAAAAAGCTGCAACAAAAATGAGAGAAATCCTAACACAAGAAAAAGACAATTATCTCCGTATTTTTGTCCAAGGCGGCGGTTGTTCCGGCTTCCAATACGGCCTAAAAACAGAAGAAGCACCCGGCAGTGGCGACAAGGTCGTCGAAGAACATGGCATAAGGATCCTTATTGACCCAATCAGTATTCGCTACCTGGTTGGTGCGGAAATTGATTTTGACGATGAAAATCTTATGGGTGGCGGATTTAAAATAAATAATCCCAACGCCAAAGGAACTTGCGGTTGCGGCCAGTCATTCGATCCAAAGTAAAAACCCGTTTACAACGGGCTTTTTTATTGATATAATTCAGTATAATTTTTAGTAGTCTGGGTGCGTAGTTCAGTGGTAGAACGCGTTCCTGATAAGAACGAGGTCGTAGGTCCGATTCCTACCGCACCCACAAAAAACAAAAAGAGGTTTTTCAACCTCTTTAGGGCAAGTCTTGGACAATCTGACCAGCCAATTCTTCTTTGTTCTCAAGCTCAAATTTCACAAGTCGCCTAAACATAGCTAAAACAGTTCTGGCTTCGTCGCCACTACTCGACATCATTATAATTTCTTTCGGCAATCTTTCTGCATCGCTTAACATCTGATGGAAAAGCCAGCGGACTTTGCGCTCATCTCGTTCGTTCCGATTCTTGTTCAAAGAGGCCAAAGCACTCTCCATCACATAAACGGAAATCATACTGCGGCTTAGATGATCAATGATGATCTGATGCTTAAAAACTCTCTGTTTCATTTCCTCTTGATTCAAATTGGACGGGAAACAATTCTTAATAAAAACACCACCACTCAAAAGCACCGAACTTTTCACACCGTCGAGAGCTTTGGAAAGTTTTTTCACCAAGTCAGTTTCCGGTTCTGCCGGTTTTGTCGGACCGGACATTGAATCGGCTTGGGCTTTCTGGATTGCTTTCGTCAGCAGCAGTTCGCCTCGCATGGTTTTCTTCATTAACTGAACAAACATCAACTGACTATTGACTTCGTTGGTTCCCTCAAAAAGACGATTGATCCTCGCATTGAGCAGATACTTTGCTGCGCAGATGGCTTTATCTTCAATAATATAGCCATATCCGCCATGGATCTGAACTGTTTCATCGGCAATTATCATGTCCAGAACATCACTGCAAAATACTTTGATAGCCGAGCATTCAATCGCAAATTCACCGATAGCTTTCAGAACAGCTTTTTGGTCATTGGTGTTAACCTCTTTTAATGCGCTCTCAAGCAACCCGGCTGTCCGGTAAATAGCTGACTCCATGGCATAAACATATGCCGCCATCATTGCTAACTTCCCCTTGATCACCGGCATCTCAATAAGATACTTGCCGAACTGTTTTCTCTGGCGGGCATAGACAAGCGCACTTTCAAGACAAGCTCTTGCTCCGCCCAGACTTGCCGCGGCAAGCTTGAACCGGCCAAGATTAAGAACATCGAGAGCCATTTTTAAACCGCTGCCGGATTGGCCGAGCATATTTTCTTTTGACACCCTGACATCGTTTAATTTCACAGAAACAGTCGAGGAGCCGACAATCCCCATCTTATGCTCTTCTTTGCCAATCTCGATCCCATCAAAAGATTTTTCAACAATAAACGCACTGTGAAGGCTATCATCGCCGTTGATTTTGGCAAAAATAATGAATACATCGGCAAACCCCCCGTTAGTAATGAAGATCTTTTCCCCACTAAGCAGAAAGTATTTTCCGTCTTCGGTTGGTACGGCTTTGGCTTGGATAGCCGCCGCATCAGAACCAGCCCCAGCTTCGGTGAGAGCATAAGCACCCATCCATTCCCCGCTAACAAGTTTAGGTAAATATTTCTGTTTCTGTTCTTCGGTGCCGAACAAAAGTATCGGATAAGTAGCAATCCCGGTATGCGCCAAAAAAGTGCAGGCAAAAGAACCTTGGCGAGCAATATTTTCGGCAACAACTGTACCAGTAACCTTGCCAAGATCCGATCCTCCGTATCGTTCGGGAATTTCTACGCCAAGATATCCCAAGTCAGCCAATTCTCGCATTAACTGAATAGAATAAGCAAGATCTTTTGACTCTATACGCTTGATTGCCTCATCAGACAAGACTTTTTCTTTCATGAAACTTCCAAGATCTTTCTGAATAAGAAGCTGCTCTTCGGAAAGTTCACTTACCGTAGAAACATCCGGTAAATTACCGTTCGGAATAATGAATTCCCCACCTCTTGCCATATTTTTCCTGTTTTTTAAAGGTCAGTTAAGTCGGTTATTATGCTACTCCTTATAAAAAATAATTCAAATATCTCTTGCCAAAATTATCATTATATGGTAACATCGAACTAACAAGTATTTGACCAAACATGAGCGAAGCAACCCAAAAACTTAACCAAGTGAATAATTCGTTAAAACGAAAATTCAAAGATAAAAAATTGGTCTTTGGCAGTGGTTTCGTCGGCGCAAAAATCGTCTTTGTGGGAGAAGCTCCCGGCCAGGACGAAGAGAATGAAAACAAACCGATTGCAGGCAGTAAAGCAAAACTGCTTCACCAGCTCTTAAAAACTGCCGGGATAAACAAGAATAAAGTTTATTTCACTAATGTTCTTAAATACTGCCCGTCGGCTTTAAAAGTTCCGACCGCCAAAGAAATAAAGTCTTATGTCCCATTTCTCAAGGAAGAACTAAAAACCATCAACCCCCTTCTTGTTGTAACTCTAGGGAACATGGCTCTGAACGGAATCGGAATGAGACAGCCGCTGGACAATGTTCATGGTCGGACATTCAATCTGGGAAGCTACGAACTTCTTCCAACATTTCACCCAGACCACGCCTTGAGAGATCTTCAAGTTAAAAACCTCCTTGAACTGGATTTTATAAAACTCAAAAAACTGCTTGAGTCGAAAGAGACATAAAAACACCTCCCAACGGAAGGTGTTTTTATGTCCTACGAGAGACTACTTTTTTGACAGCTTCCTTGATAGAACCAATTCCCATCCCAAATGCCTCAATCAATTCATCCGGACTGCCTGATTCTCCAAATCTGTCACGAACACCAATATATTCTTGAGGTACAGGATAGTTCCTAGACAGAACTTCGGCAACCGCCGAACCCAATCCTCCATTTATCTGATGTTCTTCAACAGAGACCACAGCTCCTGTTTTTTGAGCCGCCTCAATAATTATTTTTTCATCTATTGGTTTTACCGTATGAGAATTTATAACCATGCAATCAATACCCTCACCGGCCAATTCCTCCGCCGCGACTAAGGCATTGTAAAGCAACATCCCGCATCCGATGATCACCGCATCTTTCCCGTCTCTAAAAACTTCGGCTCGCCCAATTTCAAATGGCGTATTTTGGGTTGTAAAAACCGGTGACTTAGCTCTACCGAGACGAATATATGTTGGTTGTTCATTAAACGCTGCCGCATAAGTTGCTTTTTGCGCCTCAACCGCATCGCATGGCACAACCACAACCATTCTTGGGACAACCCGCATAAGAGCTATATCCTCAAGAGCCTGATGTGTCGCACCATCCGGTCCCACCGATATTCCTGCATGAGAACCGGCAATTTTAACCGGAACGTTATTTATACAGATATTGGTCCTTATTTGCTCATTATTTCTTCCGGGACTAAACGTTGCATACGAAGCTATAAAAGGTATCTTTCCGTAATTTGCCATACCGGACGCCACAAGGGCTAAATTCTGTTCGGCTACACCAACCTGGACAAATCTCTCCGGGAATTTTTCGGCAAACAAATGCGAGTTGGTAGACTCGGTCAAATCAGCGCAAAGAACAACGACCTTCTCGTCTTTTTCTCCGGCCTTAACCAAACCTTTCCCGTATCCGTCGCGAGTTGGAAGCATTTCGACTTTTGTTAAGTCGGCAACTAATTTTGCGTTTGGATTTATCATTGTTTGAATGTAGAACGTGGAACGTAGAATGTGGAAATTAATACCACACTCTACCTGCTACAATCTACAATCGGATTAGCGACAGCGGTCGCAATCTCCGCACTTACAGCCATCTTCATGACTACACATCATCTTTCCGCCATCCATTTTGCTTCCCATCCCCCATTTGCAGCATCCACAAAACATTGAGGCTTTGGCCATTAAAACCAAAACCACTACCGACCAACCCCAGTATAGCGCATCAAAACCCCAAAAAGCTCTCGTGCCCCAGCTGGACCAGAAAAACAAAACACCGGCAACCCATGCTAATACCATCAATATCTTGCCCACCATATGGTGAGGACATTTACAATTGTTATGCATAATTTGAAAAAATTTTATTAATTATCTGACCAATTTCGACCGGGCCAATGCCCCTATTGATGTTCGCTCTGTATTTTACCACCTAACGTTCTAAGTTCAGCTAAAAATTTTGCAGCTTCTTCGGGTTTAGGCGGTACGCCATGCCACTTGTAATCAAATTCAATTTCTTTTACCCCTCTTCCGGGTATCGTGTGGGCGATTATTAAGGTTGGTTTCTCATAGATAGCTTTCGCTTCTTCAACGGCATCAATAAATTGTTCAACATTGTGGCCGTCTACTTCCAATACATGCCAGTTAAACGCTTCGTATTTTGCCCGCAAATTTTCCAACGGCATTACATCCTCGGTCATTCCGTCTATTTGAATATTGTTGCGATCAATGACTGCTGTTAAGTTTTGCAGTTTGTTCTTGCCCGAGAACATGGCCGCTTCCCATGTCGCGCCGGCTTCCTGTTCTCCGTCAGACATAAAACAGTAAACTCGGAATTTTTTGCCATCTCCGCCTCCTTCGGAGGCGAGACCTCGCCCCTTTGGGGCGGGCATTCTCGCCGCATAGGCATATCCAGCTGCTTGGCCAAGGCCGGAGCCAAGAGGACCGGATGTCGTTTCTACTCCTGGTAATCTCTCTCTTTCAGGGTGCCCCTGCAATCGCGAACCAAACTTTCGTAATGTTTTTAATTCTTCTTTAGGAAAATATCCTGCCATAGCCATGACCACATACCTTATCGGGGTTATGTGGCCATTTGAAAGTATCAGGCGGTCACGCTCCGCCCAGTCGGGCCTCGCAGGGTCATGATTTAAAATATGAAAATACATAGCCGTAAAAATATCGGCCATACCCAAAGGCCCCGCCGTGTGTCCCGACCCCGCCTCGGTCAACATCTCAATCAAAAGCTTCCGTGCCTCATTGGCCTTTAATTCCAGTTCTTCAGTTTTTTTTTCAGAAATATATCGAGACATTACATTGCTTTGGCGACTTTCAAAACGTGCTCTACAAGTGAATTCGTATATCCAAATTCATTATCATACCAGGAATAGACACAGCACAAATCGCTATCTACGACTTTGGTAAGAGATAGATCAGCAATTGCGGCATAGGGGTCGCCGACAATATCGCTTGAAACAATCTGGTCATCAGTCGTTCTAAATATTCCCTGCCAGCGTGGTTCAGCGGCTGCATCACGCAGTATTTTATTAATTTCCTCGGCTGAAGTTGGGTTTGCAGAAACAAAAGTGATAGCTGAAAGCGAACCGGTAATAATGGGCACGCGCATAGAAGTGCCTTCAAATTTACCCTCAACTGCCTTGACCGCCCGGCCTACAGCAATGGCGGCACCAGTATATGACGGCACAATATTCACCCCTGCTGCCCGGCCTCGCCTGAAATCATGATCCTTAACCGGCCCGTCAACAAGATTCTGGGTGGCAGTATATCCGTGGGTAGTATTTAAAAATGCTTTTTTAACACCGATTGTTTCGGCTAAAATTTGAAGTAGCGGCGAAGCAGAATTGGTAGTGCATGAACCGTTGGAAGAAATGGAACAGGTTTTCAACTCTTCTTCATTTACTCCCATCAGTACTGTTTTGGCATCTGCCGAATCGTCGTCTTTTGCCGGCGCCGTCAGAACGACTCTTTTTGCCCCTGCTGTTTTATGGACTGATGCTTTTTCAAAACTCTCAAATACGCCCGTTGATTCTATGACAATATCTACATTCATCGCACCCCAAGGAAGTTTGCTTGCATCTTTTTCTTGGAGAAACAGAAACTCCTTGTCATCTACCATCAACTTGCCATCTTTAACTGACACCTCTTTGTTGAAACGCCCGTACGCCGAGTCGTATTTCAAAAGATAAGCCAGATTTTCAAGATCGCCCAAGTCATTTATGGCCACGATCTCCAATTCAGGTCTTGTAATTGCCAACTTAAAAAACGCCCGGCCAATCCTCCCAAAACCATTGATTGCAATTTTTGCTTTCGCCATCTTTATTTTGCCCTTTCTACTTGAAGGCCTTTTTGTTTTAGTTTATTAATGATTTCTTTGACACTCACAGGACTTGTTGTTTCCCAAAATATTTTTCCCCAAGAACCGGCATCATCTCCCTTTGTCGGTAGTCTTAAAAATCCTTCTTGGACAAGCTCGCTGAAGGCAGTGTCTATATCGTCCTTCGTGGCATCTTCGCTTAACCAAATATTAGCATGCTCCCGTCGTAAGCTAATTCCCAATTGAAAACCATCAATCGTAATCCGGTCATTTTCTGTCCATTCTTTTTCTTGGTTTTCAAAACTTTCCATGTTTATAGATTTTTATGTTTTATTTGTTTAACGTCTTTTTCCAAAACCGGAACACGATATTGCAACCCTCGAACATCAACCTCCTCCAATGTATCGAGTTTTTCATCTACCGCCTCGATTTTATTTGAAAGTTTTCTTTCTGCAGAATCGATTTTGTCAGTTAACTCAACTCTGAAATTTTTTAAATCCTCTTTTGTTGCCATATTTTCCTTAATATCAGCAACATTTCGAGCAACAACACTAACAAGGCCTTCTAATTTCTCCAAAGTTGTTTTTCTATTTTTAGACATAACTTTTTAATTATAGCACTTTTACTACGGGAGCAAATGACCTTCTGTGTATTTCGCAGGGGCCAAGAACGACTAGTTGGGCTTGATGATATTTGGTGCCGTAGCCTTTGTGTTTTTCAAAACCGTAACCGGGATATTTCTTGGCATATTTGTCCATTAATTTATCCCTGAAAACCTTTGCAATAACTGAAGCACAGGCAATGGCAAATATTTTTCTATCCCCTTTCACGATTGGCATCTGCTCATAATCAACTCCCCTGATCTTGGTTTTTCCATCAACCAAAACAATCGAACGTAGAAAGTGGGAAGTGGAAAGTGGTTTATTGCTGCCTTCCACTTTCAACCCACTACATTCTAACTTCTTTATTGCATTTTTCATTCCCAATCTGGCGGCCTGATAAATATTTATCTTGTCTATCACTTTCGGAGATACGGAAGAAATGGCATAAACAAGGTCTTTCTCTTTTAATAATTCCTTGGCAAATTTTTCTCTCTGATGAGACGGCAATAATTTTGACTCTCTCATCTTTATTAATTTTTTATGATGTTTGTTGTAAAAATGATTTGTCATTCCCACCGCGCAGACAACTACCGGTCCCGCCAAACACCCCATACCCACTTCATCTACAGCACAAATATATCCGTATCCAGACTTAAACAATTTCTTCTCTAAAGTTTTATGCGGAAGTTTCATAAAAATTCCTAAATTATAAGTTGTGCGTACGCTAAGATTATAATATCTCAAAATGCTTTTTGATTTCTCTTTCTCTAAACCCAATGGAATCGGCAATTATTATGTCTATATAATCATTGATATCCAGACCCTGACAAACATAGCCCAATTCCTCTTCACACGGATACGGCAAAACAAAGACACTTTTCTGGAGCATGTAAAATCCCAGATATTTTAACTTATAACGAAAATTGTTTCTCTTTTTGTGCATCTCTTGGGGAATGTCAAAAATCACCACCCTCCACTTTCCATCCCATTTGGTACCTTTGAGTCTATAGTATTTTACCAAAGATTTATTGAACCACATTCTTCCCTTTTTGGTAAACTTGTATTTTCCTTCGGATACTTCTCCAACAATACCGCGTTGTTTTAAATTACTTAGACCGTAATCGGCTCTTCGGCAATCAGACCCACTAACCCTGATGCCCTTATAATAAAGTGGCTCCCAATTCCACGTTTCGTGTAATCCCTTGCCGGTTTTGATAATTGCTTCAATAAATTTTGGAATAAAATCACCCTTCATTGGAAATTATGCTGAATTATAATTAGTGCGTACGCTAAGATTATAATAAAATATATTTTTATGGTCAATGTTGTTAATTTGAACCATTACGAACCACGACAACCATTTGCGTTCAGGGTTTTTGTGTGGTAATTTCATAATTGGTTATTTTCAAAATTGGAGTTTGAAATGGTTTGGAGCGGAATACCGTCAACATCCCCAGGAAAACCCTGTGATTTGTGTAAATCGGAAAAAGATGTAGAAAATGTAATGGTAAAAGTTAATGAGGAAGGGTGTGTAAAAAGCGTCTTTCCTTATGTTCAGTCAAATCTTTGCAAAAAATGTAAAGAAGCTGGCTGGTTCGTTCAATCAAGGAGCTGGGGTTATCGATTAACATATAGCAATCGCAATACCCTTGAGTCGAAGTGGGTCTAAGAACCATGTTCTTTAATAATATATAAAGCAACTCCTGTCGCCACGCTGACATTCAAACTCTCTTTCTTTCCATACATCGGTATGGAAATTTTTTTGTCACAATAATTCAATATCTGTGGACTCAATCCCCTGACCTCGTTGCCCAGCACCAAAGCTAAGGGAAACTCGGGCTTAAATTTAAATATACTCTGGCTCGTCTTTGTTTGTTCTAATCCAATTACTTTAAACTTTAAACTTTTCACTTTTAACTCGCGCAAAACCTGCCAAGTTTTGGCGCGGTATTCCCAAGGTACCCACTTTTCCGCACCTAACGCCGTTTTGGATATTTTATCAAAAAATTGATTAGACTTATTAATTTTTGCAGTTGAATTTATAATACGATCGTGATGCGGATACAACATTTTATTTCCGGTATCGTATGACTTTGGGGTTGGCGTGATGCCACAAAGGTAAACCTTTGAAACTCCCACCGCGTCAGCAGTACGAAAAATAGAGCCTACATTTTCTCGGCTCCGGATATTATCAAGAATTAAATATATTTCTTTTCTCATAAAAATAGCCTATAATAAAACCACATGGACAACAACTACAAATACTTAGTTTGGACAGGGACGGGGGTTATGGTTATTCTCGCATTATTTTTACTTGCGAGTACAAACAAGGTTTTAAACACCGCCGCCACAACAAATACGGTTTCTTTCAGCGGCGAAGGCAAGGTTGTGGCCAAGCCGGACATAGCAAAGATAAGTCTTTCAATTGTAACAGATGCCCTCACATCTAAAGTGGCACAAGATGAAAATTCAAGAAAATCAAAAGCCATTACGGATTTCCTGAAAAAACAAAGCATAGACGATAAAGACATCAAAACAACCGGCTACAATATTTACCCTCAATATAAATATCCCCAATATGGCGGTCAGCCGACAATTACCGGCTATCAGGTTAACCAAACAATGGAAGTTAAAGTTCGAGATTTAGATAAAATCAGCGACATTCTTGACGGAGTAGTTGGGGCCGGAACCAATCAAGTAAATCAGTTAAGTTTTGAAATAGACGATCCTGATGCGTTGAAAGCCGGGGCCCGAGCCAAGGCAGTTGCAGATGCAAAAAAGAAAGCTAATGAACTCCAAAGCCAGGTCGGAATATCCCTCGGTAAAATTGTAAACTTTTCAGAAAACACTGGTGGTTATCCCGTCCCGGTATATTTTGAAACTAAGGGCATGGGAATGGGTGGTGGAGGAGGCGGACCGTCAGTACCAACTGGAGAGAATGAGATAACAATAAATGTGACAATCACCTACCAGATAAAGTAAATTAAAAAGCACCCGATAACGGGTGCTTTATTCATATCTAACGAAACTTATTTTGCCGCATCTTTCAAGTTCTTTTATCTGAAGTTTTATAAGTTTCTTTAGCGTAGCATTTTCTGCTTCTAACTTTTTGACAGCGGAGTCTCTCACTGTATCATGTATGTCTGCGACTAATTTTTGACTGGAATTCTTCTGAGAAAGAGTTAAGATGAGACCAGAAACTAAAAAGATAGCAACAAAACTCACTAATATCCAAAGTCTTTTTCTAATCACACAACTTCTCCCATTCAAAAAA
Source organism: uncultured Candidatus Saccharibacteria bacterium (assembly GCA_964653875.1). GTDB lineage: Bacteria > Patescibacteriota > Minisyncoccia > 2-02-FULL-40-12 > GWA2-44-9 > 2-01-FULL-41-26. The sequence continues at coordinate 1,118 of CAZZGH010000019.1, read as the reverse complement.
GTGTACCGAGAAAATTATACATCCAAAAAGGTCATCTCGCAAGATGGCCTTTTTGGATTTCTCAACTTTGTACAGTTAACCCCGCACCAAGCTGATCCACTGACCGCCATTAAGAAATGGGGTGGGCTTGGTGCGGGGCAAGCCAGTACTTTCACAATTTTGTACAGTCAACCAGTTAGGTAAAATTTGTGTTCATATTACTATTGAACCAAGATTCCTATTGCTAAGAACCTCGTCCCGTTAAAGGTAGTCCGCCAAAGGCGACCGTGAGCTCTAATGGGATCCGATTTATCCGTCGGACCCGGCTGGTGAGGCGTGAAGCCTTGAACCAATCGACTACATTTTTAATTAGGTTCAGAGGTGTGACGTGAGAATGTAGAAACTACATTTCCCCGACTCTCATCTCCTACTTCTTAAACCTTTCGATATTTCTCTGAAATATCGCCCTGAATTTACCGAAGGGCTATACAATATAACTCTTCGACTTCGCTCAGAGTATTTTTCTTTCAGAAAAATAGAAAGGAGGTGATCCAGCACCAGCTTCCGCTAGCGCTGCCTTGTTCATGTTTTTCCCTATATCGCTATATGGCATGGACTATATCTTCACCCAAATTTTTAAATTGGGGGTTGGCGTGTAGTCTCTGAGGGTTCTAAATGTGTAACTGACTAGCTAACTTTTTGGCTTTGAGAAATCCTTCGGGACCGATATGCTCTTTTTTTTCTTTCATTTTCGCAATTTCAACAAATTTTTTGAAAGTTTTTACCTTTTTAGGAAATTTCAATTGATGCTTTTGAAAAAACGGGATTATTATTTCCAATATTGATTTGGTATCTCGAATTTGAAAACGTAACTGGTCTGAAAATTTCTCTCTCTTTTCTTTTTTCAGACTAATATTTCCACAACCAAACCAGTCCCTTAGGTCATAGAGGATTATTCCGTCTATGACATTCAAATCTATTCCAAACACCATCCTTACATTATGGCAGTTCCACCCCGCAGATTTATCAATCACGGCGCTGACCGAGAAATAACCTTCTCCGTCGGCAAGACCCACGATATAATCTGGGGTTAACTTCACATTTAGTCTTACCTGCTGATTGTCTGCAATCTTGGCTTT
>CAZZGH010000018.1:0-11821 GCA_964653875.1 uncultured Candidatus Saccharibacteria bacterium | reverse complement strand
GCACCAAAATAAATTTAATAAACCATGGCTGAAATAAAACAATTTAAACCTTCAATAAAAGAGAGGCCCCAACCGGACAAACCAGCGGATATAGTTAAGATTGGACAGAGTCGGAAAAAAGATTTTGTTTTTCCAAACACAGAATCGGAAGAACTCATGGAAACAGTGTCCGGTCTGGTTAAGAAGTTGTTTGAAGAATCCAGAAATAAAAAGAAGGTTATCGAACAACTTCGCGGTCTTGCAGACGACCTTGAACAAAAACTTAAAAAATGAATATCGGTATCGTCTACGAAGACAAAAACCTTCTCGTCATCAATAAGCCCTCCGGGCTTATTACTCACCCAAAAGATGCTACCGATAAGCAGAAAAGTGTTACGAGTTGGCTAGTTGAAAAATATCCTGAAATAAAAACAGTCGGTGAGGATCCATTAAGGCCGGGGCTGGTTCACCGTTTGGACAAGGATACATCGGGATTATTAGTTATCGCAAAAAACCAAGAATCATTTACTTACCTGAAAAGCTTGTTTCAAGAAAAGAAAATAAAGAAATTTTACTTGGCGTTAGTCCATGGAAAACCAAAAGAACCCAAAGGAATTATTGACGCTCCCCTGGGCAGAATCGGTATGAAAAGGACAACCCAACTACATGGCAAGAAAAAACTTAAAGACAAAAAAGAGGCTATTACAGAATACGGCACCATAAAAAACTTCCAAAACTTTACTCTTCTGGAGGTCTCCCCCCATACCGGCCGGACTCATCAAATACGAGTTCATTTAAAATCTCTCGGAACACCCGTAGCCGGTGACCCTTTATACGGCCACAAAGACCCAAAAGAACCGAGCCGTTTATTTCTCCATGCATACAAACTTCAATTTGTCTCTCCTGATGGAAAGGCTTTAACCATCGAAACTGAACTACCCGAAGAGTTGCAAAATTTCATAAATGCGTTAGAATAACTACTTATGGACAAACTATCGTTATTTCAATCAAAAAACATGGGCCAGAATAAATTTGAAGGCATGAAATCCGGCTGGACTGTTAAGGTTTACCAGAAGATTAAAGAAGGCGAAAAAACACGAACCCAAGCTTTCGAGGGTCTAATAATTGCCCGCAAACATGGGACTGAATCTGGCGGAACAGTCACTGTTAGAAAGGTTTCGGGAGGCATTGGGGTGGAAAAAGTTTTTCCTGTTTTTCTGCCCACAATAGATAAGGTTGGGGTAGTCAGAAAATCAAAAATCCGCCGCGCAAAACTTTATTACTTGAGAGACAAGACCGCCAAAGAGATAAGGAGAAAAACAAAGATAGATACCTCTGTCAAAGCCGAAAAAACAGCATAATCTCAACAAAAACTCTGACTATTTTAGGCAGGGTTTTTATTTTTAAAAGTTATCCTCTTTCATAAACTGGTAGCCGTAGTATAATAGATGAATGGGAAAACGCGGACCAAAACCAAGAGAAGCAGAAGCCCGAAAATGGACTGATCATTTAGCATACTGCGTAGGCCTTCTCGCTACTGATGGCTGTCTTTACAATGATGGCAGACATATTGATTTTACTTCAGCTGACCTTCAACTTGTTACGTTATTTAAGAACTTAATGAAACTTTCTAATAAAATCGGGTACAAGAAAGGATCATCAGGAAATAAATCTCCTCACATTCAATTTGGAAATATTGGATTTTATAAATGGCTTTTAAGCATTGGCCTTACACCTCGAAAATCTTTAACACTTGGTCCTCTTAAAATACCGAGGCGGTTTTTCATTGACTTTACAAGGGGATGTTTTGATGGAGATGGAACTATTTATTCATATATGGATCCTCGTTGGGCTAATAGTCACATGTTTTATATTTCTTTCGCTTCGGCAAGTAAAACTTTCACGGAATGGCTTCAAAAACAACTTATTAATATTGTTGGTATAAACGGGCATGTTACTACAGCAAAACACGAGCATAAGCATAATATGTATCAGCTTCGTTTTGCAAAAAAAGAGTCGCTTGTTTTGGTCAAGAAAATGTTTTACAATAAGCAAGTTCCGTGTTTAAAAAGAAAGCGGGAAAAAATACGCAATATCCTTAAGATCCATTATCGTATTCAGTCGGAAAACAACAGGATATTCTTAAAAATTACTAAAGGAATTAATATTTAATGCGGATGTGGTGGAACTGGTATACACGTGCGTTCGAGGGGCGCATGCCGTAAGGCTTGAGGGTTCGAGTCCCTCCATCCGCACAAGAATTAATCTTATTGGGCGGTTAGCTCAGTTGGCTAGAGCGACTCATTGACGTTGAGTAGGTCATAGGTTCAAGTCCTATACCGCCCACAAGAATTAAATTATGACAAAAGAAAAAATACAACAAAAAGACATCGATAACTTTGTAGAAGACGGTCTTGCTGGTCCTGTTATGCCTTCCGCGCGAAACATAGACACCATTAACGTTGAAAATCCAGAAGGAGCACCCAAAGAAGCTATCGGAGAAAATTTTGATGCGTTGGTGGAAATATATAAACTCCTGAATTCTCCTGAAGCTAAGACCAGACTTAAAATAGACTACGGCCAAACCGAGGACGGCAAAAAGACTGCTACTGTATTTGTCGACGGCCAACGACACTATTTTACCAACTCAGTCAAAGAAATAGAGAATTTCCACTCATGGTCTGAAAATAAACAAGAACGCAAAAAAGCAAAAGACAAAAAATATAACTGAAACAGCCCCGCTTTAGCGGGGCTGTTTCAGTTATTGTGCCGCGGGGGTGAATCGAACACCCGACGCCAGCCTCTTCCGAAGCTATTTGGACTATGTGGAGTAATAATTTAGCATATGCTATCGGGCTTATTACATCTGATGGTTGCTTAAATAAAGACGGGAGACACATATGGTTTTCTTCTAAAGAAATACAGCTTATTGAAACATTTAAAAAATCTCTGCTTTTGAGTAACAAGATCGGCAAATATGCTCGAGGTGGCGAAACAGAAAAAAGATATTTTTGTATTACTCTTGGTGACATTTGTTTTCATAAATTCTTATTATCAATCGCTTCGGCAAGTTTAGACTTCTTGACTTGGCTCAAAAATATTTTAACTAAATTTTATGGCGTTAAAGGTTACATACACAAAGGCGATGGAGTATGGAATTTAGAATACGTGAAAGGAGACACTAAAAAACTTTTTTGGGTCATGTACTATTCCAAAAACATCTTGCGTCTTGATAGAAAATACTGTAAAGTAAGAGACGCAATAGCAGAAGATGCCCAAAGAGGGTTGGTCTATCTACAAAAACAAAGAACGCCGCGGTAGCTTAATGGTAAAGCAGGTGCCTGAAGAGCATCTGAAGGGTGTTCGATTCACCCCCGCGGCACATACACAATAAAAACGGTTGCTTAACCGTTTTTATTTTAGTTATCAACATCTTTACCCACAAAAATCGAACCCGTGTGATATTATAAAGCTATCCATCATAGTAGTCGAAGACGGACATATCCACAAATGCGAAAAGACAAGGAAAAGGCCACAGAGTTACGGCGTTCAGGCATGAGCTATAAAAAAATAGAGCGCGAACTTGGCATACCCATAAGCACTCTCGCTTGTTGGTTTAAACATGAACCCTGGTCTATCGAAATACGAGATAGGTTGGCATCAACCGAGTCTCTCGCCTACCCAGAGAAACTCAAGCGTCTGATAGCCATCGTAAAACAGAAGTATTCTATTTTACACGAGTCCTATCGAAAAGATGCCCGTAATGAATTTCCTGCCCTTAAAAACAATAATCTTTTTATCGCTGGGTTAATGCTTTACTGGGGTGAAGGTGACAAAAAAATTGAAAATTCAACTATCAAGCTCTGCAACAGCGAGCCGGGCATGATTAAAGTATTCTACTTGTTCCTAACTCAAACCATGAAAATACCGAGTGAAACGATAAAATTTAACCTGCTTTTATATCCAGACCTGGCAGATGTACCCATGAGGAGGTTGTGGTCATCTGCAACCGGCATTCCATTAACTCAATTTAGAAAATCTGTTTATATACAAGGACGGCATCCAACAAGAAGATTATCTTACGGTGTTGGAAATATTCGTATTGGAGGAAGAAAATATAAAGAAAAGTTGCTTGAGTGGATTAAGCTTTGCGAGAAAGAACTATATAATCAGGCGCTTGATTGAGCCCCGAAAAAAACGTATAATTTACATGATTTGCGGGAGTAGCGTAATTGGTATCGCGCAACCTTGCCAAGGTTGAGATTGCGGGTTCGAGCCCCGTCTCCCGCTCCACAATCATGTTCGGAATATTCTCTAAAATTACCGGGAAAAACATAATCCGAGAAAAAATTGAGCACAGTGAAGCTGGGCTGTATTTTTATCTTGTCTTCCCTATCGCCTTTGCGTTTCTTTTAACCTTTGTCGGCGCTAGGATCTTTAGTCTTTTAGCTCCCAATTTCTATTTGTTAGATATCGCTCTAAATCGTGTCCATCATTACGTCTATGGTTTTTTTGTTTTGGCTGTTTCCGGATATCTTGCTCTAATCTTTAACGGCCCCCGAGCAAAATACCTAATCGCGCTTTTTCATGGTTTTGGTTTGGGCTTGGCTTTTGATGAATTTGCCTTTTGGCTTAAGTTAACCGACGCCGACCCGGCCCGTTGGAGCTATGATGGTTTTTTAATAATCATGGGATTGTTTTTTTTCATTATTTCAGCTAAGGGGGGGTTCAAAATGCTCAAAATTTTATGGCCATTTTAGAACATTGACCCCGCACCAAATTGTCCACGACCACCATTAAGAAAAGGGGTGGATTTGGTGCGGGATCTGCGCGCAAAAACGAGGTGTTTTTGCGCTTGACTTTTTGACCCCAATTTGCTATACTTATAGCATAACCTGGGATAAGTAGTAGATGGCTTGATAGGCCGTTTTTTTGTGCCTAAAAGGCCATTATTATCTCACTTTTTCCAAGCATAGAAATATGATCAAAAAACTTACATTTTCAGCAGTTCTTTTAACAATGTTTGTTTTGACCTCAAGTTCTGTCAATGCCAGTTTATTAGACTGGACTAGTAGAGAAAACGAGAACGCCCATCCTCTTATAAACGACAACTCGGCTTGGTCTTTCGGAAAAATAATGGGATTTGATTTAAATCAAAAAGATACTCAACCCGAAGACCTCCCCGGATCGACTCCAATTCCCGTTTCGACTCCAAAGGTTAAAAATATTAAAACCAATTCGGTCGTAACTTATACAATAGTAGCTAGCGCTTACTCTTCAACCCCAGACCAGACCGATGACACTCCTTTTATTACCGCTTGGAATACCAGGGTTAGAGACGGAATTATCGCCGCCAACTTCTTGCCTTTCGGTACTCAAATAAAAATACCGGAATTGTACGGCGACAAAATATTCGTTGTTGAAGATAGAATGAATAAGAGGTATTGGCATCGAATAGATATCTGGTTCCCAGAAAGACAAATGGCCAAAGAGTTCGGAATTAAGAAAATCAAAATAGAAGTAGTCTCCTAGTAACCTAAAACCCGCATATGCGGGTTTTAGGTTACTAGTCCAGTATTCTTAAGATAGTTCGAACCCATTTCGCCGCCTTCGGCGGCGGTGGCCAGAAAACTGAAAAATTGATTGAAAAATCTGAACCGCAATTCTGAATTAGACAATTTCAAGTTTTTCTTTGGCGAAGTTCGAATGACTGAAATTCTAACGAATTTCAGTTTTGGCGGCAAATTCTTAAAAAAAAGCCTGTCGGGTCTAAGACGCGACAGGCTGCCCAATGGGCAAAATTGACTAGGAAGTTGCTGGTGGTTGACGGCGACCCCCCCAGACCAAACGATACGCCCCTTCCAGAGATACTGGGGGGAATTGCTCTCTCTGCCACTCAAGAAGTTCACGGTAGCTTGAGTATGGAACAAAGAAACTTTTTCTTGGAAGATTGTGGACGACACAACCTCGAAGAAGTTCATTCATGTCATCCGGCGTACCGGCTACAATCTCGCTAGCAGATCTGCGAAGCGTGAAAGATTGTGCGGTCGGTTTTGCGAAGATCATCGTTCTATGAGGAACGAATGGATCGCCATAGTTACCGCCGACAATCATTTCTTCTTGACCGCTGGAAAAGCTGTAGCCGAAAAAGATTCTTTTAGCTCTTTTTAAATCTCTTTGAAGTACTACGGCTCTAATGCCGTTATTAGATGTGACGTATACTTCCGGCATTCTCTTCAACCGACGATACAGCTTTTTCTTGAGGTTTTGAGGCCTGAAGAAATATTTCAAGTTGCTACGCCAGATCCTGATACGGCTAGAAAGGGCCAAATCTCGGCGCAGTTGCCACCAATAGTGTTTCCTCCACGTCCAATGCTTCTTGGCGACATCTTTCAGTACTCGGACTCCGGTAGTCCTATCTGTCCAGAAGGCCATCTCAACTGCCCAGCGGTGGTAGCGAATTTCCCAGAGGGTCTGCCGGAAAGAAGTCATGGGGCGTCTGTCGTCATAGAGCTTAAGAAACGCCTCACACTTTCTGGTACGACTGTGGAAGAATCTGACGTGCTGGGTTATGAGCCAGCCTCGCATACGCCGAACATCAATCCCGAGCCACGAGCAGGCGGTTAGAAGAAATCTCATTGTCAACCTCCTTGACTAGCGTTTTTCCAGTCTCTTATCTTCGGGTTATTCCGAAGGATGAGTAGGAAATTAACGTCTTACAGTCACCATCAGTATTCTAACATATCAAAACAATACCGTCAAGAACAATAAAAAATCAGCATCTATGCTGGTTCTTAAATGAAAATTTTCTTTTATGGATATGGTTCGAGCCGATATTTTTAACAGGTTCTTTGGCAGTTTTTTAATTCAGAATTGCGGTTCAGATTTTTCAATCAATTTTTCAGTTTTCTGGCCACCGCCGCCGAAGGCGGCGAAATGGGTTCGAACTATCTTAAGAATACTGGACTAGTAACCTAAAACCCGCATATGCGGGTTTTAGGTTACTAGTCCGCCCTGTAGGATTCGAACCTACGACCGTCTCCTTAAGAGGGAGCTGCTCTACCAACTGAGCTAAGGGCGGATATAAATTTTTAAACCTTGTGTCCCCGGAGGGAATCGAACCCCCATCAACAGCTTCGAAGGCTGCTGCTTTATCCGTTAAGCTACGGGGACAATTATCTTTGCAGCATAGCAAAAAATTGACATTTTTCCAATTATCTTTTGTATCTCTTCTTCAGATCTTTAATAATTTTAGGTAGGACTTTCAGTACATAGTCCATGTCTCTTTTTGTCGTTTCTTTTCCCATGGAAAATCTTAAAACGCCCGACAAATATTTTTTTTCCGCACCGATGGCTTTAAGGACATGCGACGGCTCAACGGCGCGAGAGGTGCAGGCCGAACCGCTTCCGGCATAGATTCCGTACTTATCTAATTCTAAAAGCAAATTCTCACTGTCTAAACCCGGAATGGATATGCTTATGTTGTTTGCAAGTCGGTCCTTGCCCCTTGAACCATTCAACCTTATTTTTGGATCTATCTCTTTAATTTTAGAAATGAAGTAGTCCCTCAATTTTATGAGTCGAGTTGATTCTCCAATACTGATTAGTTCGATTGCTTTAATCAAACCCAATATTGCCGGTAGGTTCTCTGTCCCCGCCCGCAATCCTCTTTCTTGTCCTCCACCCAACACAAAGGGCTCTAACTTTATTCCTTTTCTCACATATAAAACACCGACACCTTTGGGGCCACCGATCTTAGAACCGTTAAGGGTAAGGAGATCGGCTTGAAGACTATTAACATTCATATTCAAATACCCGGCGGCCTGACAAGCATCAACATGGAATAACGGATAGTTTATAGCTTTTAGTTTATAGCTTTTAGTCTTGAATTCTTTAATTATCTTGCCGATTTTATTTATCGGTTCTATCGTTCCAATTTCGTTATTGACATACATAATTGAAACCAAAACTGTTTCCAGACGCAAAGAGTTTTGAAATTCCTTAAGGCCCACAAACCCTTCTTTGTCCACCGATAAATAGGTAACATTAAATCCTTCTCTTTCCAGTTGCCTGATCGGTTCAAGCACAGATAAGTGCTCTATTTTTGAGGTAATTATGCGGGGTTTGTTTTTTAGATCTTTGGAATTTTTTTGTAACCTACAACCTGTAAACTGTAAGCCGCTTGCAACCCCTTGGATTGCCATATTGTTTGCTTCTGAACCGGAAGCGGTAAAAATAATTTCCTCCGGATGAGCACCCAAAAAACGGGCAACTTTCAATCGTGCCTTAATTAATTCCTCATAAGCCCCTCGTCCCAAACCATTAAAAGAGGAGGGGTTGCCGTATATTTTCATTCCCCTACTTACTTCCTTCTGGACTTTTAAATCTATCGGGGTTGCGGCAGCATTGTCCAGGTAGTAGAATTTTCGACTGCCTTTTGGTTCCACCATAAGGCAAAATACTACTCGGAAATTCACTACCTGGCAAGCCGAGTAGTAGAAGTTCCGACTGCCGCTTTGCGGCAAAGTTAAATATCGAAACTTTCACTACTCGGCAAGCTAAAAGAGAGGCCGGCCCCGTAGTGAAATTTGAGAAATAGTCACTAGCGAAGCCCGCTCGAATTTCTACTACGGGGCCAAAAAATTAAAGATAAAAATGCCCCTATTAGCCCCACGTCGCGCACAAGAACTTCGCTAAAACCGTTAAAAATCATTACGCTACCCATAAACAAGACAGCTAATGAAGAGAACAAAACAATAAAAATATTCGTTACCAAACTGGTTCCAACAAGAACCTCGAAAACCCCTGATAGGTAAATAACGTCTATCGGCCGGATCTTAAAATTTGTCATAAACAAAGAGACTGATTGGGGAACCCAGGCATTAACCCAATAATCCGGGTGGAAAAACTTATCTATCCCAAACCAGAAAAATACAATTGCCAGACTGACACGAAGGACTAAATTGGAATATTTTAGAGATTGGAACATTTTTACCTCAATTTATGGAAAGCTGATTCGACCATTGACAAAGCAATTCGACCGGTGTATAATATAAATACGGTTACTAAGGGTTACGTTTCCTTTGCGACACTAAAAGTTACCCCGAGGGGTAACCCTTGCTTCTTTATTATAATAAAGAGACCATTCGCCGCAAGAGGATATCGGACCTTCGGTTCAAACATAAAAGCCCCGACAGAGAGTTTTACCGGCTAAAGCACGGCACACTCCGAGAAGGGGCTTTTATGTTTGAACCTCTTAAACAGAGCACGTCTTCTCCAAAAAATCGAGAGCCTTCTCGTTGGTGATGCGGCCAGTGATATCATCACGAAAACCTTCCACGTCCAGATTCGTTTTGTCTACCTCCCCCTTCATCACCATAGATTGGACAGCGACGCTCAAAGCTTCATCCACCTCTTCATGTGAAGCGGAGATATTATTATCCTTAGCTATCTTGTGCAGAACCATGACTGTCTTAACCTGTTTTTCCGCTTCGCCACGCCATTCTTTTCTTAAGTCATCCTGTGTCTTGCCCATTTGGGCCAGGTATAAACCCAGCTCCATTCCATTAGTATGCAGGTCCTTGTCAAGTTTATCTACCATAGAATCCAGCTGCTGGTTTACGAGAACTTCCGGCAGTGTCATGCTTGAATTTTTTGCAATATGATTAATTATCTCCAGACGGACTCTTTGTTTTTCCTTAAGGCGCTTCTCTTCCATTATCCCGCCCCTGATACTATTTACCAACTGATCCAGATTCTGAAAATTACCTAGGCTCTTAACAAATTCATCATCAATTTTGGGTAATTCTACCGACTTGACGTTATTGATCTTAACAGTAAAATCTAATTTTTGTCCGGCAATCTTTTTTACATAATAATCCTTTGGAGCAACCAGTGAAAAAGATTTCTCCTCATCTCTTTTCATCCCCAAAAGATTATCTTCAAAACCGGGTATAAAATTCTTCCCCCCGATTATCAGGGGATGGTTTTTGCTTATTCCGCCTTCCAGTATTTGCCCGTTATGCCTAACCTCAAAATCAACCTCCACCCTGTCGCCATTTTCAATTGCCCCCTCCTTGTCATGCAAAATACTTCTTGATGCTTTGATTGTTTCGAGGGTGCCATCAATATCTTCCTGCTCTACCTTAACATCTCGTCTGGCTATTTTAAGTTTAGAAAAATCCTGGATTTTAATTTCCGGGAAAAGAGTGACGATAACTTTATACACAAACTTGTTCGCAGTATTCTCTTTAATCTCAAGATTAGAAACATTTAAGACGTCTAGCCCCTCTTTTTCTATGGTCTTTGATAAACTGTCTTTCATTGCCAGATCTAACGCAGATTCAAGAACTTGTTTTGCGTCAAGGTTCTTTTTTAATAGCTCCCTGGGCACTTTTCCTTTCCTAAACCCGTCCAATTGCAAATCTTTGCCAAGTTCAAATTCAGTTCTCTCAATATATATCCCAAGATCGTCTCTGTTTAGTTCAACCACTAACTCTGTTTGAGTCTGGTCAATTTTTTTAATAGTATGAATCATTTTTATTCTTCTTTATCGTCCTCTTGAAGTTCAATCTCTTTGTGGCTTAGATCTCCTTTTGGTGAGCGGACATCTATTTTCCATCCTGTTAGTTTGGCGGCCAAACGGACGTTCTGCCCCCTTTTCCCAATAGCAAGGGAGAACTGGTCGTCTGAAACCTCAACCAAAGCATGCCTTCTGGCCTCATCAATAATTATAACATCTAAAACTTTCGCGGGGGAAAATGAATTAGATATAAAATCTTTTGCCTTACTGCTCCACAAAATAATATCTATCTTTTCGCCGGACAATTCATTAATTACAGTTTGGACACGAACTCCTTTTTGGCCGACTAACGAACCGATCGGGTCTACTCCTTCTTCCTTAGATGCAACAGCTATCTTAGTTCTAGAACCGGCTTCTCTGGCGATGGCTTTAACTTCCACAGAACCAGTATCTATCTCGGGGACTTCAACCTGAAATAACCCCAATACAAGTTTAGGATGAGAACGGGAAAGCAAAACCACCGGTCCACGAGGGGTCTCTTCAACTTTGAGGATCATGAACCGGAATCTTTGACTTATCCTGTAATTATCAGTGGGTATTTGCTCAGCCGGAGTCAACAAGCCGTTTGTTTTTCCAAGGTCAACAAAAACTAGTTGACCTTCTTTTCTCTGGATGACACCGCTAACTATCTCTCCTTCCCGTCCTTTGAATTCTGAATATATAGCTTCCCTCTCCGCCTCTCGTAATCGTTGGATAATAACCTGTTTCGCGGTCTGCGCTGCAATGCGTCCAAAATCGGTATGTGTTTCAAGTTTGGTTATGAGTTCGTCCCCAATCTTAACTTTCTTTCTTTTCTTTTTAGCCTCCTCGAGTAGAATATGCTTCTCGGGATTGTATTTAATTTTTATTATGTCGTCCTCTTCAACAGCAGTGTTTTCTTCGTTCCTTCTTTCCCGGCGTGAATCGTAATCTTGGGGATCGGGTTTTTCTTCTATAACTTTGGTTGGCAAAGTTCCGGTCAAGTAACCTTCTTCGTCAACGCCTTCAACGACATAGTGAAGCTGGGTCATAACAAGATCCCCGCTTTCAGTATCAAGTTTGGCCTTGATTATCTGGCCCTTCTTCCCATAATCGCGCTTATAGGCAGCGGCAATAGCTGCCTCTATCGTTTCAATAACGCTTGCTTCCGGTATTCCTTTTTCTTCGGAGATTTGTTTAATCGCCGAAGTAAACTGTTTTATGTCGAACATATTATCGTGTGTTGTTTTTACGAAAGATGTCCGCCGTCGGCGGACATCTGGAGTAAAATCAATCTGTATA
>CAZZGH010000017.1:0-11971 GCA_964653875.1 uncultured Candidatus Saccharibacteria bacterium | reverse complement strand
AAAGGTGTCACGGGGCGTAGGGAAAAGAAAAAGCCCATTCAAGGGGCTATCTGAAACAAATGACTCTGAACACATGTCTGGTGTCATCAGGTTCGTGGAGTTCTAATCCGATCCAGCCGTTTCTTATAAAGACTTTTCCTTTTGTGACAGCTTGAATTCTGGTCTTGGCTTTGCGCAAAGATGTTTTTGCGCCGTTCAGTTGGTTCGCCACTTGCTTCACCTCTGCTGGTATGGGGATAACTGCCCCAGCAAAACCGGGATGAGGAACAAAGAAGAATCTTAAAACGTCGAGATTTGTGCTCATTGCGACCTCTTTTTTAGCAAGTTCTATTGTGCTGACTATGATGATATAATCAATGAATGATAAAAGCAACCATGAGGCAAAGTGATTCATTAAAGAAAGTTATTGCCGTATCAGGTGCGTTTGATCCGATTCACGTTGGTCATATTCGGTTAATTAGGGAAGCCAAAAAACTAGGTGATAAGCTGGTGGTTATCTTGAATAATGATAACTGGCTCAAAAATAAAAAGACTCATATTCTAATATCCCAAAAGGAAAGAGAAGAGATTTTGAAATCTATAAAAGGGATTGATAAAGTTGTTATTACCAACCATCCTAAAAATCCAAAGGACGTGAGTGTTTCCAGAGAGTTGCTTAAGATAAAACCGGATATATTTGCCAAAGGAGGTCGAAGAAAAGGAATTCTTGAAGCGGAAGCATGCAATAAGATAGGCTGTAAAATTATTTTTAATGTTGGACCGGGAGGTAATTTTAAATACAGTTCTTTGCTTTTAGCTAAATATGTAAACAAAGTAAAGCCGGTTAGAAAGATAAAAGTGCAGAAGGTTTTGGAGGAATTGAAGGTTGTATTTGGTAAGTCAAAAGTGAAATTTCAAGAAGAATTAAGAATAAAAACATCGGAAATAATTTTAAACTTGATGAACCGCAAGAAAGGCTTTGGCCTTTTTGTTATCCTCGGCTGGCAGAATAAATGGAATAAATATACCGATATGCCGGATATGAAGCAGGACATTTACAAGAAACACCAGCAGAATCTATTAAAACATTATCAAAGTCACAAATACGATATTGAAACAACGGTTAACTTTGACGGGGCGATCTTGGTGGATCAAGATGGAAATATTATCCATTCAGGAATAATGATTGAGGGATTAAAGCCGAAAGAAGTTGCAAATAAAATTAATCCGGGGAAATTCAATGATCTTTCCGAACAATTTGGTTTTAAAACAAAGGTTCATCTGCGTCATTTATCGGCCATATCCGCTTCCCACATTTTTAAAAGTACCACTATTTTTACGGTTTCCGAGGAAAGTGACACTTTCCATGTTTTTGAAAACGGAAAAATTCTTTTCTCGATTTGACATTCTTTAGTTTACGGTTTAGCATAATACGCGGAAGTTCTTTGAGTTTCTGGGAGGGACAATGGGGCTTGTAAAAATCAGATCGTACCCACAAGAAGTTTTCGATCGATTGTTTAATTTAGCCAAAACTACTAAAAACTTTTCTATTGAATTTATTGGTAGAATTGATCACATGTTCGCTGACTATCTGCTTTTTTGTGTGACTGTTGGCGGTAATCAGAATGTCGGTTCAAAACGAGATGTTTTGATTTCAGCCGGCGTACACGGAGAAGAGCCGGCCGGGGTTTATTCTCTGCTTAAATTTTTGGAAGAAGATCTGCCCGATTTCACTGACGATTTTAGGTTTCTTATTTTTCCATGCATAAATCCTTTCGGTTTTGAGCGGGGCTGTCGTTTTAATTTCAATAGATTAGACATAAACAGGGAATTTAAGAAAAATACTTCAAGTTATGAAGCGAAAAGGGTAATGGACGTTTTGAGGAGAAAGGGAAGAAAATATTCATTTACCATTGATCTTCATGAAACAGATCCAAATTTTGCAGGAGAAGGATTTGTTCAGGAAGATAATCCAAGAGAATTTTATATGTGGGAAGTGTGCCCTAATAAGAGTATCAGGATTGGTGCTAAGGTAATTGAAGATCTTGAAAGAGTTAGTCCTGTTTGTAGGTGGGACAGAGTCTATGGTGACATAAACAACGGCGGCGTCATCTGGTATCCGGAAGGATGTGAAAACGAAGTGTATGCCCAGAGGACTACGCTGGAAGGTTTTCTGGCCGATAATTACACGCCGCAGGCTTTTACTCTTGAAACGCCTTGCGGGTGGGACATAAATCGAAGGGTTTTTATTCATCGTGTCGCTCTCAGAACTATTCTGGATTTGAAACGAAACGCCTAGGGGCGTTTTTTATTTTGTTTGACTTTTCTTGACTTAATGTAGTAAAATTGGCCTGAGTTTTTTTAAAAGGATTTTCTATGGCTAGCTTAACCAGCAATAAAAGGAAAAGACTTCGGAAAAGAAGCGACTTTCCGTCTGAAATCGAGATCAGCAAGGGTCTTCGGGGAGACTTTGTTCTTGAAGATATCCAGCTTTATCGTGTTGATCGGCATACGTTTACTATTTATGTCGGTGGCGAACCGACGGAAATTCTCGCTGAAAATCCAGGAAGCGAAGAACCCGGCGTTGAACACAACATGGCAGACAGGTTTGAACTTAACTTAGGAATTTTAAGCGGTATTGATCCAGATCGTCCGATTCTTATCAAGCAGTCCAGTTGTGGCGGAGACTGGGAAGAAGGAATGAAAATGTTCAGCGCTATTCTTACTTGTTCCAATCCGATTACTGTTCTTGCGACAAAATTTGCCAGGTCAATGACATCGCTTATTCCATTGGCGGCAGACAAATTTGTGATTCGTCCCCCTGCTCAATATATGTTTCATCATGGCACTTACAGATTTGAAGGACTCACCCAGGAAGCCGAAACTGATTTTATCGAGTTGATTAAGACCCGCGAAATGATGCTTCGAATATATTTGACGCGTTTAAGGGAACAAGGGAAATTCAAACGCTGGTCTACATATAGAATTCGAGAAATGCTCCAGAGACAGATGGAGAAAAAAGTTAACGTTTGGCTTAGTACCGATGAAGCAAAGCAGTGGGGTTTTGCCGATGATGTGTTCGATGGAGATTGGAACAAACTTCGAGTTACCAAACAAAATCATGAGCATCGGCAGAGAATGCTTGAGGCAATCAGGCTGCCGATAAATGTACAAGTTGTTATTTCATAGGCTCTCCTTTTTTGGGAGAGTTTTAATTTAGGCAAAAATGGTTTAAGATTAGGTCAGATAATTAATTCACTATGCCGTCTAAATTTTCCAATACTCTCAAAATTTCCAGAAGCGGGTTGAAATTATTTCTTGAATGTCCGAGATGTTTCTGGCTGGATATCCATCATAAAATCAAAAGGCCTCCCGGATATCCATTTACGCTTTCGATAGCCGTGGACTATCTTGTTAAAAAAGAATTTGATACCTATCGCGAGAGAGGAACGTTTCCCCCGGTTCTAAAAAACTATGGAATTAAAGATGCCAAATTATTCAACGGCCCTGAATTATCTGAATGGAGGAATAATTTTAAAGGCATTTCTTATTTTGATGAAGGCCTCAATGCTTATCTGTACGGCGCCGTTGATGATGTGCTTGAATTTTCAGACGGTTCTTTGGGGGTTATTGATTATAAATCTTCCGGCGCAAAAGAAATAACAATTTATGACGACTACCAGAAACAGATGGACGTATATAACTATATTTTAAAACAAAAGGGATATGAAACCTATCCCGAAGCGTTTTTCGTTTTTTATAAAGTAATAAAAGAGGGAGAGACCGGATTTGCTAACGCTTTAAAATTCACAGAAGAAATCAGGCCAGTTAAAGTTAATACGGAGTGGGTCGGTCCGGCTTTTGAAAATGCCATAGAGCTTGCCCGTTCCGACACTCCTCCTGCTTCGGGAACGTCAGGGAAAGACGGCCACTGCGACCACTGTCACTTTGTGGAAATGGCTTCACAACATAAATTAATACCAGACTTGAATATGTAATTCAATATAATAGGTTGTTTGGATCTTGTGTCTCATAACACTTTCGTACGAAAGTGTTATGAGACACAATTAAACATGTATATTATTACCATGAAAGGAGATTTTGTAGTTAATTTTTTAAAAGTCATCAAAGATATTGTTATAGATGTGGGAACCTCTATGAGTAGAGTGCCGTATAAAGGGTTCAGATACAGCGATTTTAATCAATATGGATATAATGATAGAAAAAATTATGTTGGGTTTAAAAATCTTGAACGGAGAGGTCTAATTAAAGATGAGGGCGATGATCATTTTGTTTTTACAAAACATGGACAAGATTGGATGCATAGATCCATTATTAAATACTTTACACTGAAAAGCGGAGGGAAATGGGACAAAAAGTGGAGAGTGATAATTTTTGACATACCCCAAGAGTTGCATAAAGAAAGAGTTAAATTAAGACAGAAGCTCAAATCCTTAGGTTTTTTTATGCTTCAGAAAAGTGTTTTTATTTTTCCTTATTCTTGCGAAGAAGAAATAGGAGATATTTGCGCGAGATTAGGAGTAGGCGACTATGTTGACATTCTTATTGCTGAATCTGCCGGTTCTCAAGAAAAAGAACTTTTAAAAGTTTTTAACCTGTAAAAATATTGTCTCATAACCTTTCGTACGAAAGGTTATGAGACAAGTTGACAGAGATATTAGGTTTTAGTATTTTAAAGGTCACAACCTGATTTTATGTCAAATTACGAGGGAAGCCATGCTTGTTTACAATCCCAAAACTCTTTATAGGGAATATCAAACCTCACAAACGATTATATATCTCAAGGGTATGAGATTACAGATTGACCCATCAGGGTCTTTTTATTTTGCCTGATGTTGTTTTTCTGATACTATTTAATTATGCCAACCGAACCGCTACGGGCTGAACATTTTTATAAATTCTTCCAATGTCCGCATTGGATTTGGTATGACATCTATGGCGACGCCAAGAGGAGAAAGCATGTGCCTCCGCTTTTAGATATGATTTATCAGGGTAAAATGACAGGAGCCCATACTCTCAAGAATCACAAAAAGTTTGAAGAAATAAAGCCGGAACTTTGCAAGGACTTGGACGAAGCATTCATGGCAACCTTGGAACTGATGAAGCAGGGCAAAAACATCTACCACGGTGTCCTGATGTCCGAAAACTGGGTCGGTATGCCGGACCTGCTTGAAGCCCGGCCTGGCAAGTCCGAATTCGGCGATTGGGAGTATGTCGTCTATGATGCCCAGAGTTCGCTTGAATTGCGTGATGAAAATAAATTCCAGCTTATTTTTTACAGTTTGATTTTGGAGCGTTTGCAGGGCAAGAGGCCGAAAGAGGCGTATGCCATTGACCCGCAGGGGAATGAACGATCTTTTCTGGTTGAGGATTTCGTGGAACAATTCCACCTGACACGGCTTCAGATAGAAAAGATATTGGATGGCCAGAAACCACCACCATTTTTGAAATCAGGATGCAAAAGAACTCCCTGGTACTCTCTTTGTGTGGAAGAAACCAAGGGCTGTAATGATGTTTCGTTGATATATAGATTAAGTCAGGCCGACCAAAGGCGTCTTTATGACATCGGCATTGCAACAGTTCAGGATATGGCAAATGCCGATGTTAACGACCTTCAAACAAAGCTTGAGGACTGGCCGTTCGATAAATTAGTAAGATTTAACAATCAGGCCAAGGTGCTTATTTCCAATGAACCGGTGATAATCAGAAAGCCGGAATTTCCGGAAGTGAAGCATGAGATTTATTTTGATATCGAAGGCGATCCGACGAGGGATATTGATTATTTGCTTGGAGTTGTAGTTAAGGACACAACAAAAAATACTGAACCTGAATATAAATATTTTTTGGCAAAGAGCAAAGAAGAGGAACCTGAAATATGGAAAAAATTTCTGGATTTCCTTGTGACTTTAGAAGATTTTGTAATATACCACTACGCTTTTTACGAGAGGCAGGTTTTTGACCGCCTTGTTTTGCGTTATGGCGCTCCTTCAACTTTAGTGAACAAGTTCAAAGAGAATACGATTGACTTGCATCTTAAGGTGGTTGAATCGATAGTTCTCCCACTTTATTTCTACAGCTTGAAAGATGTTGCAAAGTATTTCGGTTACAACTGGAGTGCTCCTGATGCGGGCGGAGCGGAATCAGTTGTCTGGTTCTCGGAATGGCTTGATAAAGGCAATAACGAAATTTTAAAAAAGATATTGAAATACAACGAAGACGATGTCCGGGCGACGCTCTTAATTAAGGAGTGGCTTAGCCAGCATAAGCCCCAGAAGAAAAGAGAGAAACTGGATGCGTCGAATAACTCTTGATATATTTAAATAAAATATAGCTATGTCTTTTTTAGAAAACAATAAAAAATTAAAAATACTTTTTGTGGCATCAGAAGTAGCTCCGTTTGCCAAGGTTGGCGGTTTGGGGGAGGTTATGCGCTCTTTACCAAGGGCCATCCGAGAACTGGGCCATGATGCCCGGGTTTTTATTCCCAAATACGCGACCATTGAAGCTGAAAAATATCCAATGAAGCGGGAGATAGAAAATTTGAATCTCGAGACCAAGGATAAGGATCCGCAGGGTCTACTGGTATCTAATGTTCTGAGCTACATTGATTCCGACGATGGAAGCATCACCTATTTCCTTGAGAATATGGAGTATTACGAGAAGCGGGCTAATGTCTATAACTATAAAGACGACACTACTCGTTGGGTCCTGCTTTCTCGAGGGGTCTTAGAATTTATAAAAAGATCAGAATGGAAGCCCGATATTATCGTTGCAAGCGACTGGCAAACTGGTTTCGTGCCAAATTTACTTGAGACCAAATTCAAGGATGATTCGATCCTTGCCGATATTGCGACGCTTTTTACTATTCATAATCTCAAGTTTCAGGGCATGTTTGATGCTCAATTTGTTTTGGAAATTGAAGCCGATTCCGGACAAGGTCCTGTGCCGGATTTTATCGACCCTACAATTTTGAAATTGAATGGCATGCGTCGGGGAATTTTGTACGCCGATATCGTCAACACAGTTTCGCCGACCTATGCTAAAGAAATCCTCACATCAGAGTTCGGCGAAAAGCTGGATGGCGTGCTTAAAGAACGGCACGACTCGTTGTTTGGCATTATGAATGGTATTGATTACGATGAGTTTAATCCTCAAGACGATCCAGATATCCCTGCGCATTACACAGTAAAAAATGTGGGAAAAAAGCGACTGGAGAATCGTCATGCGCTTCAGGATCGAATGAGTTTGCCACAGGACGACAGCGTGTTCCTTATGGCTTATGTGGGGCGACTGTCGGACCAGAAGGGACTTGATCTTATTAAGGAAATTGTCCCATCCTTGTTTGAAAATATTTCCGGCCAGATGGTGGTGGTGGGCACGGGAGACACGAAATATAGAGAATTTTTCCAGCAGCTGTCACAGGATTATCCGGACCGCGTTGCCACATATCCGTTCTATGACGAAAAAATTCCCAAACTGATTTTTGCCGGGGCCGATGCGGTACTCGTACCATCCAAATATGAGCCAGCAGGCCTGGTGCCGATGGAGGCGATGCGTTATGGGGCTGTTCCTATTGTCAGAAAAACCGGAGGTATGGCGGATACGGTAAGCGACTATGTGCCCGGCGAGGGCGTGGGGACGGGGTTTGTTTTTGAAAAATATGATCCGTACGCGCTATTGATTGCCATTGTTCGTGCCTGGCAGGCTCGGCGAAATAAAAAGGAGTGGCAAGGGCTCATTGAACGTGGTATGGCACAGGATTTTTCCTGGACAAAATCAGCCAAAGAATACGTATCACTCTGTGAAAAAGCAATCAAGGTCCATAAAGAAAAAAGAAAAACTTGATTCGCCGGAAGAGTCATGAATAGTTACCAAAATAATTTAGTGAAGGATTTAGTGATTGTCGTTTTTAGTATTCTTATCGCTGTTATTCTTGCTAAAACAGGAGTTTTCCAGGACTTTATTACATCAACGAAAGAGACGAGGTTTATCGGAAGTTTTATTGCGGGGATATTTTTTACCTCTGTTTTTACTACTGCTCCGGCAATTGTGGCACTGGGAGAAATAGCTCATGCCAACTCAGTTATCTTAACAGCTCTTCTGGGCGGTTTGGGGGCATTGGTGGGAGATTTGGTTATTTATAAATTTGTAAGGGATAGGTTGTCTGAACATTTGGGAGAATTGATTAAACATCAGAGTAGCGGAAAAAGGATTAGAATGTTGTTTAAACTGAAATATTTCCGATGGCTGACTTTTCTTGTTGGTGGGTTAATTATTGCCTCTCCTTTGCCGGACGAGTTAGGGGTCAGCCTTTTGGGTTTCTCAAAAATGAGAATACGTTTTTTTGTTGCCCTTTCCTTCGTATTTAATTTCGTAGGGATCATATTAATCGGTTTAGTTGCTAAAACTTTATGACTAATCTTCAGTCTTCTGACAAAATACAAGGCCATCCCTTTTGGGCATTACCGGTTCAAAAAGTTATTGAAATACTAGACACTAATGTCCGAAATGGACTTTTAGAAAGCGAGGTGGAAAGAAGAATAAAAGTTTTTGGACCTAATATAATCGAAAAACCTCGGCACTTTTCTGGTTTTTTTATCTTGTTAAACCAATTCAAAAGTCCGTTAATCTTGATTTTGTTGTTTGCCGGCATTGTTACTTTTTTTATTGCCCATTACCGTGATGCACTTTTTATTTTTGCGGCTGTAATTGCCAATGCCGCTCTGGGTTTCTACCAGGAATATAAAGCTGAAAAAGCTTTAGCCGAACTTAAAACATATCTAAGACAGCGAGCTAGAGTTATTCGTGACGGCATTGAACGTGAAATAGATGCCGCGGAACTGGTGCCGGGAGATGTTATTCATCTTGCTCAAGGGGATCGCGTTCCTGCCGATGGGCGGCTCATGTTTGTTAATGATCTGCAGATTGATGAGGCAATTCTCACCGGAGAATCTCTGCCCGTATCAAAATCAGTTGACCCGGTAAATTTAGATGCAGTCCTTGGTGATCAGTATCCTATGGTTTTTGCGGGGACCCTTGTTACCCAAGGCATTGGCACCGCGGTTATATGCCGAACGGATTTTGTAACAGAACTTGGGAAAATTGCAACCTTGGTGGCTGAATCACAAAGAGAGGAGACTCCGCTACAAAACGCGATCAAACGTTTTAGTATAAAAGCGGGGATAGTTTTAGGTATTTTTACGCTCATCATTTTCGGTGTGGGCATTGCTTTGGGTTATTCACGTTTAGATATGTTTCTAACTTCCATAGCGATTGCTGTTTCGGCAGTTCCGGAAGGTCTGCCAGTAGCTATGACAGTTATCTTAGCGATAGGAGTTCAGCGTATGGCGCGGCGCAAAGGTGTTGTTAGAAAATTAATTGCGGCGGAGACACTAGGGGATACCAGTGTAATTTTGACTGATAAAACGGGGACATTAACAATGGCAAAAATGGCTTTAAGCAAAATCCTTCCAGTTGTTAGTGGAGGAGAAAATAAACTTTTGGAACAGGCCCTTATTAATACCAATGTTTTGATAGAGAACCCCGAAGATCCATCATCAGAATGGCGAATTAGCGGACGAATATTGGAAATAGCTTTGGTGCGATCGGCTGCTCTTCGGGATGTTTTTGTGGAAGAGATCAAAAAAAGAACATCAATCCTAAACTCACTTTTGTTTAATGCTACTAATAAGTTCTCTGCTTCGCTGGTACATGAAGGAGGAAAACATTTGCTTGTATTTTTTGGCGCGCCAGATGTTTTTATCAGCCGCTCAACATTAAATGACGCGGAGCGAGATGTCGCTTTAAAAGAAGTCAGTTCTCTCGCTGAATTCGGGGAACTTGTGGTCGGAGTGGCCACCAAGGAAATTGAAAAAAAAGAAGATTTTTCCTTTTCAAGGGACTTAGAATTAACGGATCTTGTATTTCAAGGACTAATTACTCTGCGTGATCCGGTCAGGCCGAGTGTTAAAGAAGCAATCCAAAAAGTGCAAGCATCCGGTATAAAAGTAATAGTTATGACCGGTGATCATCGCGGTACTGCCGAAGCCGTAGCCAAAGAAGTCGGCCTCCATGTCGGCAAGGAAAGTGTTCTTGATTCTTCAGAACTTCGGCTGCTTTCAGATGCGAATCTCAAAAAACTTTTGCCGTCTTTGCGGGTTATTTCCAGAGTGTCTCCTACTGATAAAATGAAGATTGTGAAAGCTTATCAAGAAATGGGAGAGGTGGTAGCCATGACTGGTGATGGCGTGAATGATGCGCCGAGCATCAAACAAGCGGATATCGGTATTGCCATGGGTTCAGGAACAGAAGTGGCGCGTGATGTCGCAGACCTTGTATTGTTGGATGACAATTTTGAAACCATTGCCACGGCGGTAGAAGAAGGTCGGCAAATTATGCATAATATCCGTAAGGTCCTAGTGTATCTTCTTTCTTCTGTTGCGGACGAATTGCTTTTGATCGGCGGAGCTCTTGTGACTGGTTTAGCTCTTCCAATGAATGCGCTTCAAATTTTGTATGTTAACTTCTTCTCGGATAGTTTTCCGGCTGTCGCATTTGCTTTTGAAAAAAATATTGACGGTTTAACTTATCGGCCTCAAAGCGCAAAAACCGGCCTCTTTGACTCCGTGATGAGATTCTTGATTTTGTTCATCGGTCTTTCCACAAGCGCCCTTTTGTTTGTCATATATTGGTTCTTACTGCGAGCAGGTTTTGCGGAGGATATTGTGAGGACGTTTATTTTCGCCAGTTTCGGAAGTTATACATTATTTTTAGCTTTTTCGCTTAGGAGTTTAGAAAAAAGCATCTTCAAATATCCAGTTTTTTCAAATCGTTATTTGGTTGCCGGTGTGGGTATTGGAATTATTCTTATGGCCATAGCTATCTATGTCCCATTTATGCAGTTTTTATTAAAGACAACTTCATTGCCGCCGGGGTGGCTTATGGGTGTCTTATCTATCGGAATATTAAATATGGTTGCGGTGGAATTTGGCAAGTGGATTTTCCGGAGGAATAGGGCGCTTTAGTTTATCTGAATAGCTGACACAACCTCTATGCATGCTGCGTAGAACACTTTTCTAAAATCTGCTAATTTTATAAAAGTGTTCTACCTTCGCCGGTTGCTTGGATAATAGGTGGCAAAGGGCAATAAAGGGTCAAACTTGTTTGAATAATCAACGGCTCACATATGTGAGCCGTTGATATTTATGGGGAAAATGATAGTTTAGGATATAGTTGTTCGTTGTGTTAAATATTGTTGACAACAACATAAAACAAAGAGTATGTACGTATATCCAACATCAACAAAAAGATATCTTAGACAAGCTTGTGATTCCTTGGAAAGTGTAAAAAAATCTAGAGACGGCGATGACCTAAAGAAAGGGCTAATTTCTTTTCTCGAGGCAACAAAACATTCAACCATTCAATTACAAACAGAATACGGGAATAAACTTGCGGGATTTAATGAGTGGTGGACCTTAACTTCTAAAAAGTTGTCCGAAGATAAACTTTGTAAATTTTTTTATAATTTAAGAAATAAAGTTGTAAAAGGGGGTAAAAACTTTATTAACTTGGATTTTAGGATTGTTGGCCCAGCAACACTGAATGGTCCTCTTCAGATTAATATTGATGGAGTGTCTGTTAAACAACAGAAGGGAGATTCATATGAATGGATACCCAAAAAGGATGTTCCCGGTATGGAAATTATTGGTTGGAACTTTATAAATTACCCCGGTGGTTATAAGCAAGAAACTAATTCTCTTGCGTTATGCGTTGAATATTTAACCAAATTAGAAAGTGTTGCTGATGATTTTATAAAAAAATTCGGAAGCGACAGGTAACCTTATTTGGGCATGGTCAAAATAAGACTTAAAAAAATAAATTTCGAAGCTTTTATGTCACTTTGACGAGGCGAATAAAAAGCGAAAGGCAACTGGCTTAGAGGAACGACCCGCAGGCGCTTGGGCTTGGTTCT
>CAZZGH010000016.1:0-12999 GCA_964653875.1 uncultured Candidatus Saccharibacteria bacterium | reverse complement strand
CTCGCTTGCCTCCCCGTCCATCATTACGATAGGCGGGGCGCTCGACCTATTATTTTGGATAAAATCTATACCACCTTCATAAATTTCTTCGTCTCGTCAAGTGACAAAATCAGCAACAGGCTTGGCTTAACTATTTATCTATTAAGAACAAGCACAAGCCTCGGCTCTCCATCGCCATAATAATTATCTTTCCACGCCTCTATAACAAATCCATAACTTAAATACATCTTTATTATCTTGCCGTTGTGAGGATGAGTAACCAAATCTATTCGTTTCATGTTTTTTAATTTATTTAGCCTAAATTCTATGGCCTTCCTGGCAATTCCTTGGCCCTGATATGCCGGCTCAATAACGAGTCCACCCATATACGCATGTTCAGGACTTTTTATTGTGTATTCCGTACTACCAACGATAGTGTCGCCTTTTTTAATAAAGTACACTTCATTATGTTCTATTTCTTTTCTTGCCTCTTCTTTGTCTAAAATAGCTGAATACATTTTTACATGAGACACTTTCTTTTCAAGTTCTAAAAAAGTATCTACATCCTCAATTGTCGCTTTTTGAAATGTAATTTCTTGCATTTGTTTAATCTATTTTGTGTTTTTCAAGATAAACCGGCTTGTTCTGATCAAGAGCTTTCTGAACCGTATCGCCAACACCTTCGCTTTCATTCACCTGAAATCCAATTAAGGCATCCGAAGCATTTACCACTTCAGTATTCCTTTCAAAATAAGTCTTCGGGTCTACTATAGTATTTTGCTTATTCTCTATTAAAGATTCGGGGTTGGCAGTTTGCAACTTTTCGAGTTGAGTTATAAGAATTTCTGCTTGTTCTGAGGTAATAACACCTTCGGTTGCCCTTTTGCGATAATGAGCAGCATATAAATCAAATATGACAGGTAAAAATATTTTAACATGTTTTGCTTCCGGGTCTATTTTTAAGGCCTCGTCGGTAGCAAACCAATCAACATTTAATGCTCCCCCTGAAACAATTCCGTCCCCACGCTCAATAATTTTCCTGACTGTTGCTCGGACTGCTTGTTCTATCTCTTGGTTGGTTTTACGCCAACTTCCAGAGATACCAAACCATAAAGTACCCTTCTCACGCTTTATATTATCAAGACGCTTAAATAATTCTTCTATCGAATTAACAAGTAAAGACTCTTTTTTATTTTGAGGATTTTCTATGTCCATATTTCAACTCAACTTTATAGCGCAGCCCCGTTTATTTTTAGAACCAATTGGTTTCGAGGATAACACAATGCTTGAATTAATTGATAATTCAGTTAGTTCAACAAATTTGGGTCGGAGCTTACGACGGGGTAACCAAATTTGTTAACTGAATTGAGATTAATTCAAGCATTTGTCCGAAGAAATCCAACGGTGGGTAAAAATAAATGAGGCGGAGCGATTAGTTTTTGGGATCTTCTTTCGGAATCTCGTTCTCCGGATTTGGCGGTGTGGGTTGGGGTTCGGCTTGGCCGGATTTATACAATTCTCCACCAATTCTTTGCGCCACTTTGGATAATTCTTCGGTGGCTTTTTTGATTTCCTCAATACTCTCCGATTTCAATTCAACTTTTAACTTTTCACTTTTAACTTTTAACTCTTCTTTGTCCTCTTCTTTTATCTTAGCATCATTTTCCTTTACCATCTTCTCGGAGGTGTAGACAAGTGTCTCACCGAGATTCCGGGCTTCAACCAATTCTTTCTTTTTGGCATCTTCAGCGGCATGCTTTTCGGCATCGGCCATCATTCTTTTCTTCTCATCCTCGGTCAATCCCGAAGAACCTTCAATCTTTACCGATTGCTCTTTCCCTGTGGCTTTATCTTTTGCTTTAACATTCAAGATTCCATTAGCATCTATGTCAAAACTTACCTCGACCTGAGGAATGCCTCGTGGAGCCGGCGGGATGCCGTCCAAGATGAATCTGCCCAGTGTCTTGTTGTCGTGTGCCATAGCTCTTTCTCCCTGCAAGACGTGAATCTCTACTGATGGTTGATTGTCAGCCGCAGTTGAGAATATCTGGGACTTGGAAACTGGAACAGTTGTATTCTTCTCTATCATTTTGGTGAATACCTGTCCGAGAGTTTCAATTCCAAGCGACAACGGCGTCACATCCAAAAGCAAAACATCTCTTATCTCGCCTTGCATAATTCCGCCCTGCACAGCCGCGCCCAAAGCAACCACTTCATCGGGATTGATGTCTTTGTGCGGATCTTTGCCGAATAATTTTTTAACCTCCTCGACTATCAAAGGCATCCTCGTTTGTCCGCCGACCATAATGACCTCATTAATATCGGATATTTTAAATCCGCTTTCGTCCAATGTCTTTTTTGTAAGCTGAATGGATCTATCCACTAAGTCCTTAACTAACCCTTCAAGCTTAGCTCGGGTAAAAATAACAGAGAAGTGCTTTGCTCCCGAGGCATCAGCAGAAATGAAAGGAATGCTTACTTCTGTCTGCAATGTACTGGAAAGCTCGTGTTTTGCCTTCTCGGCAGCGTCTTTTAATCTCTGGACAGCCAGCTGATCTTTTGAAATATCTACCCCATGTTCTTTTTTATATTCTTCTATGAAATAGTTAATAATCCTCTGGTCCAGGTCATCTCCGCCCAAGTGAGTATCTCCGCCCGTACCTCTGACCTCTATCGTGTCGTCCCCTATTTCCAGTACCGAAATATCAAATGTTCCTCCTCCAAAATCATAGACAACAATTTTTTCATCTTTCTTTTTATTTAATCCGTAAGCAAGCGCGGCTGCAGTCGGCTCGTTAATAACTCTTTTGACATTCAAGCCCGCAATCTCTCCGGCATCTTTGGTGGCTTTTCTTTGAGAATCATCAAAATATGCCGGAACGGTAATAATTGCATCGGTTATTTTTTCTCCCAACCTATCTTCGGCATCCGCTTTTAGTTTCTGCAAAATCATTGCCGATATTTCAGCAGGCTTATACCAATTATTTCCCATCTTAATTTCAACGTCATCGTGTGCACCGGATTTTAGTTCATAAGGCAGAAGTTTTTTATCTTTTTGAACTTCGGCATCCGAAAATCGGCGGCCAATAAGCCGTTTCGTCGAAAAAATTGTGTTTTGCGGATTAGTGACGGCCTGCCTTTTGGCGGTAACGCCGACATATCTTTCCCCGTTCTTTCCGACCGCGACAATAGACGGAGTAGTCCTCATTCCCTCTTTGTTTTCCAATACTCTCGGCTGGCCTACTTCCACTATCGCCATCGCCGAATTTGTTGTCCCTAAGTCTATTCCTAATATTTTTGCCATTGTTTTTTAGTAGTTCCGAGGCCGTATGGCATCAGAGGGGCTCCGCAGGTCGGGTAGACCGAGGCCTGAGCCAAAAAGTCAGCAGACTTTTATGGCGTACCCGATGATGTCATACGGTCGAGGAACTTTTTAAGTTATTTTGTTAATTTTACTCTTGCGGGCCGGATAACTTTGCCGTGCATTGTATATCCCGCCCTAACTTCCACCATCTTTGTTCCTTCTTTTTCTGTCTCCCGTCCTTCACCTAAAGCTTCGGAGGGCACAGCTACCGCCTCGTGTAGTGCCGGATTAAATTGACCTTCCACGCTGATTCTCTCCACGCCATACTTTTTAAATAATTCACTGAATCTCTTACTTATATGTTCCAAACCGACACCGGGAACTTCTTTTGCCACAATCTCTAGGTCATCCACCAGTTCCATCATCTCCAGCACCAGATCTTCGTTGGCATATTTCACGAATTCTTCTAAACGCCGTGCTTCTTCTTTCTTATAATTAATAAAGTCCGCTCTTTCTCTTTTCCAGTTGTTCAGATATTCTTCTGCTTTGTCTGTAGCTTCAACTGGTGTCTCTTCTGTTGGTTGTTTTTGTTGTTCATCCATGACTTTAAATTATATATAAATTCCGAAGCTATGTTGTATCAGAGGGACTACGAAGCGCGACGGTCAAGGCGAAGGTTTTGGGAGTGTGCTTTAGCCACTCCCGGAATCGCCTCCGCGGAGTCCGAGGCGAAATTTTAGTAGAAATTTACACCGTGCCCGATGATATAATATAGCTAAGGAATTTTTAAGTTATTTAATTAGTTTATTTAATTCCTCTGTCATAAATTTGATCAGTGCAATATTTTTCTCATAATCCATTCTAGTTGGTCCAACCAGTGTCAGAGAACCGACACAATTTCCTGGAAGGCCATACTTAGCGCACATTACCGTCTCGTGTTGAATTTGCTTGAAAGGACTCTCTCTACCTATCATTATCTGAACCGGTACACCTCGTGGCACGCCTAGTGTATTAAAGAATTCCCGCTCGATAAACTGAAACATCCCCTCAAACTCTTCAAAAAATCTTGCTAATTGAAACGCCTCGCCAAATTCTTTAAACTCCGGATTTTCAAATAAACTTACCAGCCCTTTTTTAAAAAAATCTTGATCTTGAGATATTCCAGTGATTACCAAATTCTCTGAAAGATTAGACAATATTCTGGCAACAACTTTATTTATTTCTCTTGGATCGGGAGGCGTCCCGCTAAGCGCATCTTTAATTTTCTTTTTATCTCCCGTTTCAAGATTTAAATTTTTCTTAGTCTCCAATAAAGAATTTACATAATACCGATAGGCCTTATCAGTCGGCACCCTTCCACCTGAAGTATGAAGTTGGGTGAGATACCCCGCTTTCTCAAGTCCTCCCATTTCACCCCTTAAAGTAGCCGAACTAAGCTTAAAACCCGCTTTTTTGGCTATCAAAGCAGACCCTACAGGTTTTGCGGTTTTAACATGTTCCCGGATTATAAAATCTAATAATTTTACCTGCCTTCCGGTGGGCACGGCTTGTCTGCTACCTATCATGTTTTATATATTATCAAAACTAGCAATCTCATGTCAAGAGTGCTAACTTGTGTATAAAAAATCCGCCTTTTAGGCGGAAATTTGAGTAAGCAGAAATTCCTACAGGCAAGACCACAGGCAACTCCTACAGGCAAGACCTGTAGAAGTAGGGCCTCTACTTAAAATCTAGCCATTCAAATATATCCTTCTTAACTAAATTTGGACTAGTAAAATAGTTGGGAAATGCTTTTAAATTAATGACTCTCGCTTCTCTACGGTTATGACCTAGATAATCTTGGTAACTTGAAAATTTATATTGTTCAAGAAATTTAATAGTTTTAGTTTTATCTCTGATTCCTTCCTCTTTCCATTTAGGGTCAATGAGCTTAACAGGATTCAAGTGTATGTAGGCAAATGTGTATTTAAGATATCGGTCAGTATCGACATGTTCTGATTTAAATTTTCCTTCAAAAAGTGCACCCGTTCGTCCATGTCTTGTGTTGTGATACATTGAATATCCGGTTGAAAGTTTTTGCATAAACTTACTTATGCTCCCATTAGGAGGTTGCGATAAAAGCAAATGGAAATGATTTGGCATTAAACAATACGCACCAATATTAACTATCGGATTTCCGCGATCGAAATTGAATATATCGCTTTTCCCGATATTAGATATTTTGAAGTTAACTTGCCCATTTGAAAGAAAGAGTGTTTTTATGAAACGATAATAATCATCCTGATCATGAAAAATAGTTTGTTTACTATTCCCACGATTATAAAGGTGGAAATATTCGCCTTCAACAAAAGATACCTTTCGTAATGACATTTCTAAATCTTAACAAAAACTTTCTCTACAGGCAAGACCTGTAGAAGATTACTCTGTATCAAAATTTCAATTTCAATGGTAAAATTTATATCAGATAACATATGCCTAATAAACTCAAAAAATTATGGAAATCTCTGGGGCCGGGTTTGATTACCGGCGCCGCCGATGATGATCCTTCTGGTATAGTCACCTATTCAGTGGCTGGTTCGCGTTTGGGACCAAACGCCGTCTGGACAATGCTTTATATATTACCCCTGATGATTGCCGTTCAGAGAATGAGTGCCAAAATAGGCATATCATCGGCTTGCGGCTTAACAGGCAATATTAAACGCTATTACCCCAGAAGTCTTCTTGTTTTTATATCCTCTTTGATAATATTATCAAACACCTTTAACATAGGGGCTGATGTTTTTGGAATGGCAACAGCCATAGAATTATTCACACCAAATTCCACAGTATTGTTATCGTGGACAATTGTTGGCTTAATGCTCGTGTTGATTGTGTTCCTGCCATACAGAAAAATAGTCAGCATATTTAAGTGGTTAGCTTTTTCTCTGTTTGCTTATGTGATTGCGGGCTTTTTTGTAATCAATAACTGGCCGGAATTAATGTATGATCTAGTTGTCCCCTCAATATCTTTTGATAAACAAAGCCTAATGGTTTTAGTGGCTATTTTCGGAACTACCATATCGCCCTATATGGCTTTCTGGCAAGCCAGCGAAGAGGCGGAAGAAAAAAAGTTGGAGACAAAAGGGCTAAATAAAAAAATGGTTTGCGAGTACAAAATTGTCACAAAAAATGAACTAAAACGCATTTCCGAAGACACAACCATCGGCATGTTTTTTTCTAATTTTATAGGATTCTTTATAATAGCCCTTACGGGATCGATTCTTTTCAACGCCGGAATTAAAGATGTTGAGACAATAAAACAAGCAGCGGAAGCCTTAAGACCCTTGGCTGGCGATTATGCTTATGTTCTTTTTTCTTTGGGAGTTATTAGCGCCGGCATCTTGGCAATACCGATTCTTGCAGGTTCTTCCGCCTATGTCCTCTCTGAAATATTCAACTGGAAAGGAAGCTTAGACAAACCTTTTTCCAAAGCAAAAGAATTTTATCTTGTTATAATATTTTCGGCTCTCATTGGTTTAACGATTCCCTATCTTGGAATAAGTCCTGTCAAAGCCCTCTTTTGGACATCAATAATTCATGGAATCGTAGCCCCTTTTCTTATAGCCACCCTCATTCACATGGCCAATAATCCCTCCATCGTCGGGCCAAATATAAATTCCAGGAAACAAAACGCTGTCGCCTTTCTAACTTTGTTTATTATGTCCATGGCTGTCCTTGTGTTTTTGTTTATTGAAACCCCAGTTCAGGAAACAAAGACGCTTATTTTTAATCTGATTAATTAATTATGGAAATTTATAACACACTTACAAAGAAAAAGGAGTCCCTTGAGCCACGCGAAGGCAAAAAAATAAACATGTTTGTCTGTGGTCCGACTGTTTATGACCACGTCCACATCGGCAATGCGAGAACATTTGTTTTCTTTGATGTAGTTGCAAAATACCTGCGCCATAAAGGTTATGATGTGAATTATATCCAGAATATCACCGATATTGATAATAAGATAATTGAACGAGCCCAAAAAGAAGAAGCTGACCCGCTGGAATATGCCCGAAAATACAGCGATATTTTCAAACAAGATATGCTGGCGCTTGGCATAACATCTCCGAAATACAAAAATGCCACTGACCATGTTCCTGAAGTAACAAAACAAGTCCAAACTTTATTGGACAAGGGCAATGCCTATGTAATTGATAACGATGGCATATATTTTGATCTTTCCACTTTCCCTGACTACGGCAAATTATCGGGCAGAACTGCCGGCATGGCAGATGATGCGGTTTCGCGTATAGATGACAGTGACAAGAAAAGAAATAAGGGAGATTTTGCAATTTGGAAATTTTCTACAGAGGGCGACCCGGCTTGGGACTTTAAAACAGGAAAATATTTGGGAATAGTCGCCCCCGCCTCCGCCAAGGCTTCGGCGGGCAGGCCGGGCTGGCATATTGAAGATACCGCCATTACCGAAAAATATTTCGGTCCGCAATATGATATCCACGGCGGAGGACAAGATTTAATATTCCCCCACCATGAAGCCGAGATTGCCCAACAAGAATCAGCCTCAGGGTTAAAACCATTTGTTAAATACTGGATGCATGTCGGATTTCTCATCAACAAAAAGCAAAAAATGTCTAAATCAGCCGGAAATTTCCAAACCGCTCGTGAACTTCTTGAAAAATACCCCAAAGAAGTATTGAGATTTTATCTCTTGAGCTCTTACTATCGTGAGCCCTTGGAATTTAGTGAAAAATCATTAAAACAATCTGCTGCTGCTGTCCAACGTATATCAGAATTAAAAAAAATATTAGAAATAATGGATGATAAAGATGGAAATACAATAAAAATAAACGATACAGAATTGCCGGAATATATAAAGATGGCTGAGAAGAAATTCTATTCAGTACTGGATGATGATTTTAACACACCCAAAGCACTTGGGTATATATTTAGTATTATAAGAGGGCTAAACTCACCGCTTAGACTCAAAGCCATCAGTAAAGAATATGCCCAACTGGTTTTAGAGTTTCTAAACAAAGTAGATACAATCCTTGGAATAATCCCGACTGAGTACGAAAGTGCTCCAAGTGATGTTGTAAAATTGGTTATAAAGCGAGAAAAACTTAGAGAAGAAAAGAATTGGGTCGAAGCAGACAAAATAAGAGCCCAAATCGAAGAAATGGGCTACAGCATTGACGATACTATCTACGGGCCTCTTGTTGTAACTAAAAAATAATCACTCCTTTTTATCATCGTTATTTTTTGTAAGCTGGTAAACCCAATAAAAAAGCGCCGACAAGCTAAGAAAAATAAATGAGGATACTCTCAAATTGTTTACTATAACTAAAGAAGTTAGGCCTTTGCTATAATTAAGAGAAGCTACACAAGAAACGAATAGACTAAGTAGAGCAAATGCCATGAACTTGGCCCATTTTAAATTGCCCGAAACACCATAGCAAAGACTGCAAGAAAATAGAATCCCAGCTGAAACAAGGCTTCCCAATATAATCAAATCTAGAATTTCCATTTACACCTGTCAAAGAACCAAAATTTTCTAATATATACATTAACCTTTTTGAGTTGTCAATGGGCCATTTGTTTTTACTCACAGTTAATGCACTTTTAAAAACTTGCTCCTTTCTAAAAACAAATTTAAAATAGATGCAATATGCAAAAAGTTTCTTTGGACAAATTGCCGCCGCAAGCATTAGAAGTCGAGAAAACTCTGCTCGGTTCTCTTTTGATTGATAAGGAAGCGATAAACAAAGTCGCTGATTTATTAAAGCCCGAAGACTTTTATCAAAAAAGTCATCAAATTATTTATCAGGCAGTTATGGCTCTTTTCGACAAACGCGAACCGCTTGACCTTTTGAGCTTGGCCAACAAATTGGAAGAAATGGGTCATATTGATGATGTTGGCGGAATGGCATATCTTACCTCTTTGGCCGGTTCTGTAGGAACTTCAGCCCACATTCTGTCTTACGCCAAGATAGTCCAGCGTAAAAAAATGTTGAGAGACTTGATTGATGCCGCCCACCATATAATCGGCATCAGCACCAACGAAGATGGAGATGTCGAAGATCTTCTAGACGAGGCCGAGAAGAAGCTTTTTTCCGTTTCTCAAAAATCAACTACTAAAAATTTCTTACACCTCGGAGGCACTCTGAATGATGCAATGAACAGAATACTCAACCAGGGAGATGGAAATATCAGAGGCCAGAAAACTTATTTTGCCGGTTTAGACGATAAGTTAGGCGGACTTCAGAAATCCGATTTAATAATCATTGCAGCAAGACCATCGGTTGGCAAAACGGCTTTCGCTATAAATCTTGCTTTAAACGTAGCAAAAGATAATGTCCCGGTTGGAATATTCAGCATGGAAATGTCACTTGACCAGATAGTCGACCGCCTAATTGCTGCCCAATCTGGAGTAAGTTTATGGAAGATGAGAACGGGCAAACTTGGAGATGAACTTCAGGAAACAACCCGAGCCTGTGAAGAATTGAAAAATTTGCCAATATTCATAGACGATTCTCCGTCACCAAATATCCTGCAAATGAGAGCAATGGCTCGAAGATTGCAGTCCGAACACGGCAGTTTAGGGCTTTTGGTTGTTGATTATTTACAATTAATGTCTTCCCGACGAAACTACGACAGTCCTGTCCAACAAGTCACAGAAATATCGCGTGGGCTTAAAGGTCTGGCCAAAGAATTAAATATTCCAATAATCGCTATATCCCAGCTCTCCCGTGCCGTAGAACAAAGAGACGGCCACAGGCCCAAGTTATCCGATTTAAGAGATTCCGGTTCCATTGAACAAGATGCGGATTTGGTAATGTTCATCCATAGAGAAGACAAGACAAAAGACAAGGATAAATTAAATTCTGACCAAATCAATACCGCCCAGTTAATCATCGCCAAGCACAGAAACGGCCCCACCGGCGAGATTGATTTCAAGATAAATCCCGATAGTTTAAGATTTTTGGAACTGGACAAGATTCACGGCGATTTGGGAGTGGCAAACGATATGAGCGAAGGTGAAAATTATTTGTAAAATATGAATTCAAAGTTTAAAGACATTGTAAAATTATTTCAGAAATTACCCGGCGTAGGACCGCGGCAAGCGGCCAGATTTGTCATCGCTTTGATGGACAAGCCCGAAGCAGAACTTCAGGAATTCGGCAAAGCCGTGGCGAACCTGCGTAAGGAGATATCTTTCTGCCCTGTTTGCTTTAATATATCCGATAACGGTCTTTGTTTTGTGTGCTTGGACAACAAAAGAGATCAAGCAAAATTGTTGGTCGTGGAGAAGGTGACAGATCTTGATTCTATTGAACGGACAGGCCTATACAAAGGTCTCTATCATGTCCTTGGCGGGGCGATAAATCCTTTAGACGGACTCACTCCCGAGACGCTTCATTTGAAAGAACTGGAAGGCCGTATAAGCAACCTCGGGGGTAAGAACGTGGAGCTCATCATCGCCACCAATCCCAACACCGCCGGCGAGACCACCTCCCACTACATCAGAGAGGTTTTCGGTAATAAAAAAGGGGTCTATCTGACCCGCCTCGCCCGCGGTCTCTCCTCTGGTTCCAATTTGGAATATGTAGATGAAATTACCTTAAAACATGCTATAGATTCTCGTAAATAAAAACCGCACTATGCGGTTTTTTCAGCTAATAACTTGCTCATATAATTAAGAAGGTCGTCGATATAAAACGAACAAGCTCTATATTCCTCAAACCTGATTATATACTGTTTCAGCTCCTCTTTAGAAAAGTTATCCGCTGCTGCCTTAAGACGAGTACTCATGCCTCGTATTCTTGTGTGCCATTGACCTTCATGACACGTTTTTAAATAGTCCGGCAGATCAGTTCTTTCTGGTAATTTTCTTAAATTCTCACAACAAGAAATAAGATACTCAAGAGGAGAGTCGTATACGGACATTATTCCTCGAGAACTATTTTCACCAAGAAATATCTAAGATAGTATCATCGTGTTGTATTTTGTCAAATAAAAATATCGGTTTAAACCGATATTTTTGTGATTTGGATTTTAGTATAAGGTTGCCTATGTCCTTTCTTCTTTTTTTGACGAGTTTTAGATCTGAATCGGAAAACCATCTTTTTGTCGCCTTTTCCTTCTTCCAAAATTTTGGCTTCAACTTTTGCCCCAGATACAAAAGGCTTGCCTACTTTCACTTCTCCATTTGAAACAAGTAAAACCTCGTTAAATTCTAACTTTTCACTTTTAACTTTTAACTTCTCAATTTCAAGAATATCGCCTTCGGCGACTTTGTATTGTTTACCCCCTGTTTTTATTACAGCAAACATATAACTTGTTCGCCCTCCGCTTACTTTCGTAAAGCGGTACGGGCCCTAAAGGGTTTAGCCAATATTTTCGTTAAAAGCTCCGGTCCTTCTTCATCATAGACATCTATGATTCAGTTCGGTCCTCGCTTTTGCCTCAATCTTGGCTAAACGACCTACGTTATCTACGTTATCTAAAGTAGTGATATCTTAGCGTATTATTTTATTTTTGTAAACCCCTCCCCCATCCTTCCTCATAATAAGTTGGCAGGGCCAATAGATCTTGATGGTGAGCTTGTGGATTCGATTGACTCACCACCCTGAGCTTTTGTCGAACGGGCCGAACTAGAACACTGGCTTGTACTGAACGGAGTTGAAGTGAAAACTTTGTTAAGTCAAATTTATGGGTATTTCCTGAAAAACCCTCTTTTCGAGCCATTTAACTACCAGTGTTGATAGCTCATTGACTTTTCATATGGGATTTGATAGTATGAAAGTACAAATGGCTTCGGCCTCGCCCCCGCCCTAAAAAGCGGAGGAGAACTTTTTTAAGACTCCTTTTTCTTAAAATTTACCTGAATTATTGCTTCAAATAACTTATTAAAAACATTCTCCTCAAGAACACCAACTTTATTGGCTAATCTTTTACGATCTATAAATCTAACTTGGGACAAAACAGCTGTTGCTTCTCTGCCATCTACATCTCCTACCCTAAAATAGTATTTACCTTTCTTTGTGGTTGTTGTTAACGGCACCGCCAGACAGGCATCAAGATTAAATTTTTTAATTATTATCACCGGTCTTTGAAAGTCTTTGCCGGTTCCATCCTGTTCAAATCCTATATTTACTCCGAGCGAACACCACCAAATTTCTCTCTCATGGAAAAATACTTCGCTTTTACGGCCATCAAGATTTTCTTTAATCCCATGCCACTTTTTGAAATCTTTATCCATTTTCGTATTAAAACAAAAACTGGCTAAAATTGCCAGTCTAAAAAATAAATATAGTGTTATTAATCTGAACTGATTACTGCCCGAATATCCGATACGTAATCAGGGGCTTTCCTTCGTTGCATCGGCACAGCTGGCTACATTTTTCAACAATATATTGGAGAATATCTTTTCTAACACGTTCAAATGCTTGTCCGTATGTCTCCTCAGGCAAAACTCCACGTAAAAATTCAAATGGATGACAACCGCCCCCATGCTGAGGAACGTCAGCTATCACAACAATACCACGACCACGCAATACTGCACCTCCCTCGACTCCCATTCATCACCAACCAAACCAGTTACTTCATGCCTGGCCTGGCCGGGTGCAATGTTACACCTGGCCTGGCCGGGTGCCGAATGGTACCCGGCAGGGCCAATAGAGAATGTTGGAAAATTTTGTTGGGTAAGATTTATAATTATT
>CAZZGH010000015.1:0-13121 GCA_964653875.1 uncultured Candidatus Saccharibacteria bacterium | reverse complement strand
CGAATAATCCACCCGATCCGATTGATATCAAAGACTGATTTATCTGATAAGAACTCCCCCTCGGGTCGGCAGATGGATCCCAGAATGATTTTAAGCGCTCAAAACGATATGGCTCAACAACAATTATGGCCGATAGCGCTAGAAATAAGACCAGTATTATTCCGGCAAATTGCTTGTAGCTTGGACCGGCTAAAAAATATACTCCCAGGGAAATAAAAGAAACGATTATCAGGGTCCCTATGTCGGGCTGAAGAAATAAAAGTAAAGCCACAAAAGCCAAAATTATCAAAAACGGCATAATTCCATAAGACCATTTTTTGCTCCTCTCGTCCCTCGACCCGAACCAAGCCGCCAAATATATCACCAGGGAAAGTTTCAATATCTCCGCTGGCTGAAAAGAAAATCCTCCCAAGTTGATCCACCGAGTCGCGCCTTTTAATCCTTGTCCAAAAGCCGGCATAAATATCATTATCATCAGCGCCAACGAACCGATCAAAACAAACAATGATATTTTTTTCCAAAATCTGTAATTTATCAGGGAAAAAATAAACATCCCGACAAGACCGGGTATGACTCCATATAGCAACTGATGGGTTAAATAGTAATATGACGAACCGAATTTCTTCTGACCATCCACGATTCCAGCCGAAGACAAAACAACTAACCCAAAAACTATCAGTATTAGAATAATTGTGAGCAGGCGTTTATCCACTACCTAAATTATAGTACACCCCCATCAATTTTGGAACCCAATTTGACTTAGATTAACTTCTAATGTATAATCTTATACCAAGTCCTTTGAAAACTCCACATCAGGGGGTGCTAAATGAAGATAAAAAGCAAGAAAAAACGCTTTTTCAGGGGCTATAATATAATCCTGAAATATGCCTTGTGTTATAAAAAAGAAGTCTTTTTAGCAATTTTCCTAGCTTTTATTTATTACGCCTTAGAATTTTTAAATCCATTTTTGACTGGCCGATTAACAGATGTTTTCTCGATTTCGGGCGAAAGCGGTAAGGAAACCATAATTTTGGTTGGGATAATTATTGTCTTAAATGCTTTGGATATCTTTATCCTTAGGTTAAAAATGAAAGTCTCTAACGTATTAACCATGAAAGTATATTCAAACTTCATTGTTGATCAGGCTTCCCACCTTCTTGATCTTCCGTTGAATTATCACAATTCAAAAAAGATAGGGTCAGTGTTAAACAGGCTTGCAAACGCAGGTGAAAGGTTTTTTGACATTTTGGAGAATATCGGCCTTCAAAGTCTTCCTAACCTTGCGTTACTTGTCGTGGTTATAATTCTTATCTTTTTTCTAAATCCCTACCTGGCAATAATTCTTTTGGTTCAGGTTTTACTGTTTGGATTTGTCACCATAAAGAAAACCAGAGGCATCACTATCTGGCAGAAAAAATTTGATATCAAGTCAGATAAAGCCTGGGGTCACATTTGGGACTATATGACCAACGTGGTTCTCGTTAAGTCATCCTGTAACGAAGAATACGAAAAACAGAAATCAGCCGGCTGGTTCAACAGCATGCTTGAGACTTATAGGATTCATGCATCAATGTGGAGAAGTTTATCATCGTGGCAAAGATTCTTTATGAGATATGGATACTTAGCCACTCTCTGCACGGCATTATACATGGTTAAAGTTTCAAAGGTTATTAGCTTCGGAGAATTTGTGATGTTCATCGGCTATGCAAATATGGCTTATACTCCGTTAGCTCATCTTGCCACTCAATATAGATCACTTAGAAAAGGACTTGCCTCCATTGAGAGAGCAAACAGAATTAGGGAGCAAAAAACAGAATTTGAACTCTGGCCAGGTAAACAAAAGCTGGAAAAAGTTAGGGGCCACATAGAATTTCGTAATGTCGTGTTTGGTTATAATGGAGAAGATATCGTTCTTGATGATATCAGTTTTATTGTTGAACCTGGGGAAATGGTTGCCTTTGTGGGCAAAAGCGGTGTAGGCAAAACAAGTATCATAGATTTAATTTCAGGATATTACCCTATCCGATCGGGTCAAATCCTTATAGATGGAATTGATATACAAAAATTAGATTTGGGTTCTCTGCGAAGCATGATAGCCCACGTATCCCAAGATTCACTTCTTTTCAATGACTCTCTGGGGCACAACATCAAATACACCAACTTCTCTGCAACAAAAGAAGAACTAGAAAGAGCCGTCCGGATGTCAGCCGTTGATGAATTCTTGAATAAATTACCACTCGGGTTTGGGACGCTTGTTGGAGAAAGAGGAATTAAATTATCGGGAGGACAAAGGCAAAGAATCGCCATCTCCCGAGCCATATTAAGAAACAAGCCTATTATTTTGCTAGATGAAGCAACTTCGGCACTGGATTCAGTATCAGAAAAACTAATCCAGAAATCTTTGAGGGATTTAGTAAAAGACAGAACAACATTTGTTGTGGCCCATCGGCTCTCAACAATTCTTCATGCCAACAAAATCATTGTTCTCGATAAAGGTAGGATTGTAGAGATAGGCAACCATAAAGATTTAATACGAATCCCGAATGGGCATTACAAAAAATTCTTTATGATTCAATCGGGTGTTATAGATTCAGAGGAAACGAATACTTAGTGGTATGGTCGAAAACAATCCGAGAAAATTTCTCGGATTTTTAATTATCTAAACAATGGCGGGATTTTGCTATCCACCAAAAATATGATGAGCCCGATTATCGCGCCGACAGCAGAGATCATCCAGAAACGCATTGTCACCTGCGTCTCATGCCAGCCCAGCGCCTCAAAATGGTGGTGAATGGGAGTAGACAAGAATATTTTCTTGCCCCTTAATTTTTTATAAGTAAGCTGAATAATTACCGAACCGGATTCCATTATAAAAATAAGTGCTATCGGCAAAAGTAAAAGCGGGGTATTTGTAAGCATTGCCACTACGCCTAAAGTAACTCCAAGCGACATGGAGCCGGTGTCTCCCATAAAAAATCTTGCCGGATAAATATTAAACCAAAGAAAAGCAACCAGAGAACCCATAATAGCGGAAAGAAACACGACTAAATCCATTCTGCCTTGGTCAAATGCAATTACGGCATAAGCACCGAACATGGTCAGGAAAATACCGGCCGCCAATCCGTCCAGCCCGTCGGTTTCATTAGCCGAGAACGCGCTAGCCACAATAACAAAAACAAAGAACGGGATATACCAGATACCCATAGTCCAGTCGCCCATAAAAGGAATATTTATGAAATCCCAGCCCAATTTATAATAAAACCACCACGCTCCGCCTGCTCCAACTAAAGTATACATAACCACTCTGTCGCGCATTTTAAGCCCTCCCCCTCCTGGCCCAATCCTTAATACTCCAAGCAAGTCGTCAACAAAACCAAAAACAGCGCCGGCAATCAAAGCCGCAAAAGGAACCCATGTCTGGCCGCGGGAAAGAAAATTCAATTTTGAAATAATCGAATCCGGATAAAACTTAGCCAAACCCCAGAACAAAAAAGCCAGAACTACTACCGTGAGCCAGATATTAACCCCGCCCATTGTCGGGGTTCCTACTTTCTTTTTATGCATTTCCGAGAAAATCGGCGCATTCTTAACCCGGACCACCTGCTTGCCCAATTTATATTTATGCAAAACTTTGGTCCAAGCCGGAGTAATAATCAACGCAACAAAAAAAGCCAGAGTGGCTACCACGAATATCCTAACCACATTTAATATTGTAAAAACTTCTTGCATCTGTGTTTAGAAATTAGTAATTAGAAATTAGAAATTTTTTCACTATTCCCATCGATATGATTCTTTTACCCAGTCAATTAGTTTTTTAGTATCCTCAAAGCGCGACCGCGAACCAAGCACTATGCTTATTAGTTTATCATTTTTATACAGAGTTCCCAAGGCGGGCTTACGCACCGCCTCGGAAGCCCACTCCGAGACAGGAATATCTACCACCAATATCATACAGCCCAAGGCGCCATCAGTGTATCCCGTCTTGCCACCAAATATATCCGGTATCACTCCCAACAGCTGGTCGGTGCTTTCTACTTTGTGTTCAATTTTACCGTCAGTGGATTTTACAACAACACTCTTCTCGGTCAAAATTTCCCAAATCAGATCGTACCTTAGGGCGTACTTGATCAGTCTTACCAAATCCTCGGCAGTAGAATAAGCATCATCATTCAGACCGGCCGGATCAAGAAAACGCGAATCATTCATGCTTAATATCTGGGCTTTCTCATTCATTTTGTCCACAAAATTGATTCCCT
This sequence comes from uncultured Candidatus Saccharibacteria bacterium, assembly GCA_964653875.1. GTDB lineage: Bacteria > Patescibacteriota > Minisyncoccia > 2-02-FULL-40-12 > GWA2-44-9 > 2-01-FULL-41-26. The sequence continues at coordinate 8,865 of CAZZGH010000015.1, read as the reverse complement.
TATTGTTGGCATACCAAGCAAGAGCATAGGCGGCATCGTTTGAAGATTCTATCAGCATCAATTTGAGAAGATTCTGAACCGTTATCTCTTCGTTCAGATATAAGCTTTGTTTTTCTTCATCAACCTTAAGAACTTCTTTTGGAATTACTACCGCCTCTTTCATGTCAAGATTCTCCAGCACAACAACCGCGCTCAATATTTTGGTCAAAGAAGCAACGGGCAATTTAATTCTCGGATTCTTGGTAAAAAGAAATCTTCCTGACCGCGTGTCATAAACTAAGCCAGATTTGGCATCAAGAATAGGTCTTTCGGTTTTAGAATCAAAAATCGGAAAATAACTCGGTTCGGAAACTGGAAGTAGATATGCTTGATAACTATTAAATGCCGGTTCAGCATTAACAAGATTGCTTTTTTGAGAAGAATCCATAACAAAAAAAACATTCACAATAATCAAACCGGCCAACATAAATGCCAAAATATATAACTTTAATTGCATTACTATTTAACTCTATTTAATTTCTAAGATTTTCAGTCTAAGGAGCCAAACGATTCATATCTCGCGGAAACAAAATTGCTTCTTTGACGTTACCCAGACCGACGACTTTTTCTAGCAAACGATCAACACCAAAACCACAGCCACCATGGTCTGGCAAACCAAATTTAAATGCCTGCAAATAGTATTTGTAGCCGGGATGTTCAGGTTCAAGGCCGGCATTTTTCATCTGGGCCACAAGTTTTTCGTAATTATTTTCACGTTGAGGACATGTCGCGATTTCAAGACCGCGAAAAAGCAAATCTCCCCACATTACAGTTTTAGGATCGTCAGGATTTATCTTGTGGTAAAACTTCATGGCCTCAACTGGAAAATGTGTCACGAAAACTGCTTCACAACCATCGTTTTTAAGAGCATAGTCGCAAATCCATTTTTCTTCGTCCGGGATTAGATCTTTTTCATGTGAAGTGTCTTTATTGGTTTCTTTAGAATACATTTCGTGAACCTGGGCTACGGTATATCGCGGAAATTTTTGTTTTAGCACAAGCTTGGGTGCGTTCCAACTTTTTAAATCTTCGGCAAATTTATCTTGAGTTTTAGTAACAGCGTAATACATCATATCCTGAACCATATCCAAAACTTCTTCGTGATTCTTGATAAATCCCATTTCAATATCAAGCATCGTTACCTCCGAGACATGACGAGTAGTGGTGCTTGGTTCGGCCCGATACGCTGGTGCAATTTCATAAACTCTTTCAAATGCCCCAACCATTATCTGTTTATAAAATTGGGGGCTTTGGGCCAGAACAGCTTCTCTGCCGAAATAATCAACTTTGAAAACCTCGGCCCCACCCTCGGTCGCGCCAGCTAAAATCTTGGGTGTATTTATTTCTACAAATTCATTTTTATCCAAAAACTCGCGGATATACTTTTCAAGTCCCGCCCGAATTCTAAAAATTTTTCCTTCTTGAATATTTCTTAAACCAACGACGCGATATTCAAAAAGAGTATCAAGATTTTCAGCATTATGGCTAATGGGTTTATCGATTTCGATTGGCGGCACATCAGTCACCGGAACTTCAACTGTGAGCTTCGGATCATGAATTTCCGCGCCGCCTGCAGCACGTTTTTCTTCTACAACAGTGCCTTCAACCAACAAAACCGTTCCCGGATACAGGCCTTTCAATTTTTCAGATTCTTTGGATTCGTTATCTAAAACCTGCATCAAACCATGTCGGTCTTTAATGATTAAAAAAGTCATGCCTCCCAATTCACGCTTTTTATAAAGCCACCCTTGGATAGTAACCTCTTTGCCAATATTATTTTTTAGTTCAGAAGATAAAACTCTGTCCTTAATCATGATTTTATCTTATCACAAAACAGATTTAGAGCAAATAAAAACCGGACGAGTGTCCGATTGAAATCGGGCTACTTTGTCATCAAACAATACAAGCCAGACAAAGTAGCCAAAAAACATCCGCCAGTTAAAACCCACAGGCAGAAAATTAGGAACTTTATACTTATGGGCACACCCCCATCTTTCAACAATTGAAAGGTGGCGATTGCAGCTATCTCTCCTAGAAAAATAATTGCCAAAACTAGGACTACCGCAATAAGCCCAAAACCAAGCTTCACAACCATACCCATCTACCCTCCTAAACTAAAGAGTTCTCAATTATTTTATCCAATAATTGAGCAAACGTCAAGCCAGCTACAGAGGCAGCTTCGGGCAATAAAGAGTTTTTGGTTAGTCCAGGAAGAGTGTTGGTTTCCAACACATAAATAGTGCCATTACCGTTTTTTAAAATCATATCCGTTCTTGAATATCCCTTACACCCTAAAACCTGATGAGCGCGGACAGCAATGTCCTGAACTTTTTTGGTCAGAGTATCGTCAAGCGGAGCCGGAGTAATTTCATTCGAATGCCCTGTTTTGTACTTAGCATCGTAATTAAAAAATTTATGGTTTTTTATGGGGATAATTTCTGTTACCGGCAAAGCTCCCACTTCACCATTATTACAAGTCTGACTTGTAAATCCTTCTAGAACTCCACAAGTCAATTCTCTGCCCTTGATAAATTCTTCAATCAAAACAGACTTGTCCAACTTGAAAGCCGCAGCAATCGCTTTCTCAAAATTTGCCATGTCTTCTACTATTTGGACGCCAACAGAAGAGCCATTTGAACACGGTTTCACCACCACGGGAAGCTTGGTTATTTTATTTACAAAAAAATTAACCCGAGCCATATAATTTTCTCCCTTTTTAAGTTTCAAGGTTTTGGGCGTGTTTAGTCCGGCAAGTTTAAATATTTCCCGGCTATGGAATTTATCCATTGCTATCGCCGAACCGGCAATACCAGAACCAGTATATTTAATTCCCGCATGTTCCAAAATGCCCTGAATCTTTCCGTCCTCGCCGAATGAGCCATGAAGGGCATTAAAAACAATATCATGCCCCTTTAATGCCTCTAACTGACCGGTCAGTTTTCCACTTAAAAACCATTTACTATCCTTGGATATTTTAACAATAACTGGTTGGTATTTTGTTTTATCAAGATTTTCGATAACATTCTGACCGGTATTCAAAGAAACATCATGCTCGACTGAAGGCCCGCCCATCAAAACAGCGACTTTTATTAATTTTGAGATTCCCTTTTTCATACTATTAAAAAATCACAAAGTCCAATTTCGCCCCTCGACCCCTTCGATAAACTCAGGACAAGTAGGCTCGAGGAAAGGAAAGCCCCCCGCCTGCGTGGCCGAAGCCACTTCGGCGAGGCGAAGACCCGCGAAAATCCGGAATGGCGGCGAAGCCGCACGAATGACAATTTCAAGTTTTTCTTTGCATTGCACTTCGTAACTTTAGCGAAGTATGTGGCGGCATTAAATCCATGAAAATACTACTCCCAAATTCGTTTTTTGTTAATCTCTTCCTTGTCTCGGAAAGCTTTTTCCAAATCCACGCCAAAGTGATTGCAAATGTCCAAAAGGTAGATAAATACATCGGCAACTTCGTGGTCAAAATGAAATTGCTCGGAGTTCTTATCAGTTTTCATCTTTTGAGTTTTGCGCGCGGCTTTCGCCATCTCTCCGCACTCCTCAAGAAAAAGCATAAACATTTCCGAAAGGGTTTCTTTGTCAAAGCCGCGCTCTTTTACCAAATCCGCAACATAGTTTTGAAAATCGCGGAGTGTCGGGTTTTGTTTAAGATTAAGATTGCTCATGTAGCCATTTTAACAAATTTTAAACTTTCTAGCAGTTTTTCGACTAGGGACTGCAATAACGTCGTTTCATCGGTAGATAAATTGACTGGCGCAAAATTTGCGAGATTTAACCCCGCGATTTTCTCCGAGCTAATTTCACTAATTGGAAGTTGCCGAAATACAGATTTTTTCAAAAGTTCTTGCGCTGTTTTTGGTATCTCGCTAGAAAAATCTTTTATTTCTTCCGAGGCAACGACTGGAACGCCCTTCATAATAGCAACTCCCATTTCAGTTGCTGCACTTTGCCCAATATATCCACCGACATTTGCAAGGTATAAAAAATCTGCCTTTTCTATGTTTACCATAAACTCCTTTTCTAAAATATCAGCAGATTTTTCTGGATCATCGGTGGCAAGAAAAACAAAACTATCGTTGCCGTTTACAGCTTCTTTAGTGAGCGGCGCAAGAACTTTTGTATTCGCTTTTTCAAAATTAGCTATTGCTATACCGATGTCGTTTAGGTGTTTTCTGAAACTTCCAGAAATAACTATTTTGATTTCCGTATTCATATGATTAAAAAAATTTCTTCCCCCAAAAATTAAAATATGGTTCGAGTCCCGATAGTGAAACCATCGAGGATCCTCGACAAAGTCGGGACCGATGTTTTTCTCCGGGTTCTTTTGCGGTTTTCGCCTCGCAAAACGAGGCGACAATTTCAAGTTTTTCTTTGGTGGCATTCAATCCATGAATTCGCGAAGCGAATACAAATGTATTTTATGATAAATATTGGAAAAAATCAAAAAGAAAAGCCACTTTTTGAAAAGAAGTGGCAAACTCTATATCGCTTCCTGTTCCTTGGGTCGTCGCAGGAAAATCAGCGCGGATATTGTTACAATTCCCACCAACGCCAGAGTGATGTACTCGGGTGGGATTTGGAAACCGAAGTACTCCTTCAAGTAGTGGCAGACGAACGACCCACTGAATTCTTCTTTGGGGTCATACTGCGCACGAAGCGCGTTTTCCAATGCGACGAGCGGACAACCTAAAAAAATCACTTGCGAGACGATGGTACTCGTCAATACAACTGCGTGGTATCGCTTATACCACTTGTACTTCATCAAGAGAACGATTCCCCCGAGAAACAGGGCGATCCAAACCCAATGGAACCAGAAGACGAAGTCAGCGAAGATGCGATAGACTTCCACGGCTCACCTCCTAGTCCTGGTTTTGATTGTGAAATGTGCTGTTATCGAGCTACCATAGCCCGACTTCTTACTATTGCTAATATAGCATACACGAGCTTGACAGTCAAGCCCAACAGAAAAAGCCCCTATTTTGAGGCTTTTTCTGGGTTTGCGTTTTGGATTAAAAAATTTTCTTCCCCCAAAATGGAGACCGTTTCAAATTGGGTGCTTGATAGCACTCTTTTTTGTTACCCTGTCTAGGTTACATTAGCAATTAACATGTTAAATTGAATATTATGACCAAAAAAAGAACCCAAAATGTCCAATCTGTGGCAGTAATAAAACAATTAAGAAAGGAAGCAGAAAAGGATTAAAAAGATTTTTCTGTAAAAAGCAGAGGCACTCTTTTTCAATAGACCACAGAGTAAAACCAATCTTCTGGATACCGCATATTGACGGAATCCCATTCAGAAAACTGGCTGACCAATATAGCATATCCCTAGCCAAAGTATTTAGGCAAGTAGAAGACGAAATGAATAAATTGCCAGAAAATACTTGGCTATCAAGAGAATTTTGTAATCGCTGGAGCGGCAGATTAGTTGTTGACGGCAAATATGTAAAAGTAAAAGGCTATGATAAGAAAATCCCATTTATCTACGGCATTGATTATCTAACCCACGATATTCCTGTTGGTGTTCTAGCTCCCAGTGAAAACGAATAGGCTTTCAATAAATTCTTTAATTTAATTCATACAATTCGTTATCCGTTACAGATTGTGATTGCTGACGATATCAGTGCCTTAAAACCAGCTCTAAAACGGATTTATCCGACAGTTCCGATACAATTGTGCCATAACCATTACTTTGAGATTTTAAGACAAATGTTGAGGATTAGGACCGAAGAAAAATATCATGATTTCTTCTACGAACTAAAAGAAGCTTTTAATCCCAAAAATCATTATCAAAAGAGGCAATCTTGGCTAACAGGCATATATTACCGATACGGCAAGCAAGATAAAATGGTCCAGACGATATTAGTTGATGTTCAACAGAGATATGATAATTTTTTCGCCTTTAATGCCCAATACAGAGAGCAATGCCCCAATACTACCAATATCATTGAGAGCTACAATTCTCACCTACAAGGCAGATTAAAATCAATCAAAGGATTCCAGAATTTTCATTCAGCAGAAAGGTGGTTAAATGCCTGGATGATACGAAGAAGGACAAAATCTTTTACTGATTGTGAAGAACCATTCAAGCATTTGAACGGGAAATCGTCATTAGAAATTGCCCTGAAAAAAGATATTAAGTTTCCAGAGATATTGGGGATAAAAATAAAAAGATAAATTGTAACTAAAAACCGACCAGAAGGGTCGGCCATTGGCTGCTAAGCTACAGCTTGAGGCAAGAATTCAGAATATTCTTTCAGGAGTCGGGTTGAGAGACGTGGGACAAGGAACGCTGGTTCATACTTCCCTTCTGTATATTCTCCACTTACAGCATATTTTCTTTTCAGAATTATTCTTCCTTCGGCACCATCCCAGAAATGCTCCTGCATGTATACTTCTTCTTTCTGAAAGTCGGGGGTCCAATCAGGAGCCCTCCAGATAAGGAAGCATCCTCGATTAGTTTTGAGGTTCTCAAACAACTCCAGGCATCTTTTTTCAAAAGTAGGTCTTTGTTCCTCTAGTTCGGCCTTGAGCCTTGCTCTTTCGGTGGCCTCTTTTGCCCACCTTGGCTTAAAATGAAATGTGTATAATGCCTGGCATGCAATAGCAACTAAAACAGCGGAAACAATGGCAATTGCAGTCATTTTGCACCTCCTGTAAATGTGCAATGGTAATATACTCTAAATCCAATTTTCTGTCAAGTTTTCGCCAAATTTGCCAAAAGATTAAAGAGAAGATTTAGGAAAATAAAAAGAGAAGAAAAGCACCCAGAATGAAACGGACAGCCCAAAATGCGGAATCGGGAATTTCTTTTTGCCCCGAAAAATCCATACGATTTGACCGCCGAGCGAAGCGAGGCGGCTGTCTCCAATTTGCAATTTTCTAAATGGTGCGCCCAGTAGGATTCGAACCTACGACCGTCTCCTTAAAAGGGAGCTGCTCTACCAACTGAGCTATGGGCGCATATGCGTGTCTAACGCTAATTTACCACGAAAAAACTTGATCCGCAACAAAAAAATCTTCCTACGGAAGATTTAAATAATTTTCAAATCTCGGAAAAATTCACACCAAACAGGTTCAAGACCGGGATTGGTTTGCCATTCTTTTTCTATTGATTCTTGTATGGCCTTCCCCCAAGATACTTCTTCGGCTTTGTCTGATTCTCTAATTCTATGTAAGTATGTTTCTGTTTTCTTTGCCAGGTGTTCTATCTCTTCTACCGTAAACCAGCGAGCGCCATTAGTTTCCGTAATACTCGGCGTCAAACTGCCGCTCCAATTTACTTCAAATATCTGCCAGTCATGATATTCTCCGCCCCTTCGACATTTAAAATACTTCCTAGGCTTAAATAGAACAACCGGCCTTGGAGCACCAACAACCCTTAGGCCGGTTTCTTCTTCAAACTCATTAAAACAAGCAATCGGATAAGTCTGGCCATCTAAATGACCTGATGGCGGAGCCCATCCGAATGGATACTTTTTCCTTTCGATAAGCAAAATCTTGCCCAAATTGTCGCGAGCAATAACACCCACCGAGGCATGATCACAAATTATACTTTCATTCACTTTCCGCCTCCAAGATACTTTTTAATGAGCTCACAGATCAGCTCAAAGTTTTTATATATTATACTTCTATCACCAATTATGCAAACTCTCACGGCAACATAATCATCGGCTTCCTGTTTCATCGCTTCAAAGTGCTCGGGATTGGTTTTCCTTAAGGAGAGAATATGGCCATCATCGTGATAAAATATATCTTCAGGCACAAAACGCCACGGAGTGGTCATCGGGACAACAACTATTTTATGTGGCTCAACTCTCATGGCCTTGCCAATAATATTTTCAAGTTTTTCAAGTTCTTTGAAAGACGAATGCCTGGTAAACTTGTCAAAAAATGTTTTATCTTCTCCGATGACTTTAATTTTTTTTCCGCTTATTCTTTCCTTGGACTGTCGATTCTTGAGTCGGATAACCAATCCTGTCTTAGGCAAGTTCCTGGTTTTATATGATTGGTAGAGAAATTGAAGAACAAGATTTTTGTGTGTATAAATATGGGCCAATAATTCGCCATCGTTCATCAGCCAAAGTTTTCCGGGATTTATTTTATCTAATTTTATCCAAATCGCGATCATTTTTTCCAAAAAACGCTGGCTTATCTGGGAGGACTTATGCAAATAAAATTCTTTATACATATACATGTAGAGGCGCTGTGTTTGTTTGGCGGCTTCAAGGGATTTTTTATCTATCACCAACTTGCCATCAATAAAACTCAAATAATCAAAAATACTTTTTATATCCGGCCTTTGGCCAAATCCAGTATGATATACATCCCTATCAAGATAATCCAGCTTATCCATGCCGAGATTCTTGTCCATTACAATTTTATAAAAATTATTTTTGCGCCCGAATAAGGATTTGATGAATTTGGGGTCTCCGCCCGATTGTTTTATTTCTTTATACAGCTGGCTGATTATTTTAAATCCGTTTTCGTCATGATTAAAAGGCGTAAGTTCTTCTATGACATGGGAAAACGGACCATGGCCAATATCGTGAAGCAATCCAAAAAGAGAAACATTTTTGGCTTGATATTTTGTAAGAAAACCCTCTCGAACTAAACGCTCACAAAAAAGCGACGTCTTGCCATAAACACCAAGGGCGTGTTCAAAACGATTATGGGATGCGCCCGGAAAAACTCCCAAATTGGCTCCTAACTGCAAAATATGCAGAAGCCGCTGGAAAAGCGGATGGTGGACGATCGGCATTATGTTTCTGATGTCTATACTCTCCGACGGCGGTATCCTGATATATTTTTTGTA
>CAZZGH010000014.1:9149-13267 GCA_964653875.1 uncultured Candidatus Saccharibacteria bacterium | reverse complement strand
ATTTAACTTTACCGACGACCGTGCCCACGACAATAAAATCTCCAACACTCAGGATTCCTTTAGCAACCAACGCCGTGGCCACATAGCCCCTTCTCTTATCCAAATTGGATTCAATTATTATCCCTTGCGCCGGCGATTCCAAATCTTCGTTCAATTCTTCCAATTCCGCTACCAGAAGAATCATGTCTAAAAGAGCATCAATATTCCTGTTCGCCTTTGCTGAAATTTCTATGACCGGAACTTTACCGCCCCAGTCCTCCACCAAAACATCCTCTGTTGCCAAATCCTGTTTTACTTTTTGAACATTGGCTCCTTCTTTGTCTATTTTGTTCAGGGCAACAATAAAGGGGATTTTTTCCTCTTTGATAATCCTGATGGCTTCTTTTGTCTGGGGTTTCACGCTCTCATCGGCGGCAACAACTAAAATAGCAATGTCGGCAACTTTAACTCCACGTGAACGAATAGCGGTAAACGCTTCATGTCCGGGCGTATCCAAAAATGTAATCATTTTTGGCCCTGAGCCAGCCGAGGGGCTAACCTCAACCTGGTAGGCTCCGATATGCTGGGTAATTCCTCCTGATTCTCCTTCGGCAATTTTGGTCTTTCTGATTGTATCCAAAAGTCTTGTCTTGCCGTGATCGACATGACCCAAAACAACCACCACTGGCGGTCTAATATTCTTTCCCGAGTAGGCGTTGTCGTTTGACATATTCACCGGATTTTAACATTTTAACTTAATTTTTTCAACAAAATAGTCCCGCTTGGGGACTATATAATTATGGCTCTTCCTATATATATTCAAGGATGTCAGCCGTTTCAACCACAATATTGCCATTGATGATTTTAACAATAAATCTTTTGCCGCTGTTCCATTTTTGACTTAACGGTATTTTTATTAGATCATCGATTGCCCTTTTAAGGAATCGGGCGCCAAGAACTACACTGTATCCTTTTCTTGCCAATGCCTCCACAACACCGTCTTCATATTCAATCTCCTTACCTTTATCGCCCATGGTTTCAGATAACTTGGACAGGTATCTGCGAGTTATTTCTTCCACTTCAGAGAGCTCCAAAGGAGCAAATATAACGATCTGATCAATTCTATTTCTGAACTCCGGACTAAATTTCTTTTCCAGTTCTCTATTCAACAAACCCTGAACTTGTTCCAACCCCAAAGATCCATGTCTAAACCCAAGGGGGTTTGTCAGTTGACGGAAATGTTCCGATCCCAAATTTGAAGTCATGATCACTATCGCATCGCTCAAATACACTTTCTGGCCTTTGCCATCCGTTATCCACCCCTCATCAAAGGCCTGAAGAAACAGATTTAACATCGAAGAATTTGCTTTTTCTATTTCATCAAGCAACACTACCGAGTATGGACTGTCTTTGAGCTGGTTTGTTAGTATTCCTCCGCGTTCTGAACCAATCATTCCCCGTGGCATACCTATGAGCTTGCCACTCGATACACCCTCATCCTGATATTCAGACATATCAATACGAATCATCCTCTTTTCATCTCCGAACAGAAATTCGGCAAGAGCTTTGGCAAGCTCTGTCTTCCCCACGCCAGTGGGGCCAAGAAACAAAAGCACTCCATCGGGGCGATCAAAGCCGTCTTTTAACGGCCCCTTATTTAAAATCAATCTGCGAGCTATCGCTTTTATTGCTCTTTTCTGTCCCACAACACGGTGGCTAAGCTTTTCTTCAATATCTTTAAAACGCTCGCCTACATCACGGAAAACCATGTCTTCGGGTATTTGCGAAGCATGCGAAATTACTTTAACAACATCCGAACTTCTTACTTCCCATCGCCTATCTATCTCGGCTCGGACGGACGCAGTATCAAGCCAGCCGATAACCTTGTCCGGCAAACGCAAGTGTCTCTGATAACGAGGCGACATTTCCAAAACAGTATCTATCGCTTCATTCAAAATATGGACTGAATAGTTACGTTCCAGCCGAGACCTTATGCTTAGTAGGATACTCCGAGTCTTCTGAATGGTAGGCTCAAGGACATTAACACAACGAAAACGACGAGCAAGCGCCTCATCTTCCGCAATGTATTCCTTGTATTCTGTAAGTGTCGTAGCGCCAATTACACGGATATCACCACGGGCAAGCACGGATTTGAAAGTATTTGCCGCATCAGAGGGAGTCCCAAGTGCAGAGCCGGCTCCGATTACCGTATGAACCTCGTCTACAAAAAGTATCAAATGAGGAAACCCCTTTAGCTCTTTAATTACATTCTGGATTCGATCCTCAAACATCCCCCGAAGCATTGTTCCGGCAACCAGAGTGTTCATCTGAAGATTAACTATTTGACAGCTCCTCAATCTTACGGGCAGTTTTTCCGGCTCGAACTCAATCATTCGGGCTAACCCTTCGACAATGGCCGTCTTGCCGACGCCAGGCTCTCCGACAATCATCACCGAATTAGGACGCTCCCGATGACAAAGTATCTCAACCATTTGAGCGATCTCCTCGTCACGGAAATATACCGGAGCTATTTTATTTTGATGAGCAAGTAAGTTTAAATTCGTGGCAAAGTGTTTTAGACTTGGAGGCAATCCCAAGCGTTTACGGAGACGCTCCTCGCGAAATTTCTGGGACTTAGCCAATGCCAAAATCCGATTCTTAATAACCTCCGGATCTATTCTCCGGTTGCGGAATATTTGCAAAATATCGCCATTGTCTTCGAAAATAACGAAGAAAAGATCAAACGCTTCTATCGTCTGTCTATCGGATTTATCTGCCAACAAAAAAGCCAATTTGTATAATCCCTTGGTGGCCGACGAAACTCGGATTTCTTTGTCCACAGAAATAGGTTCTTTCTTTAAATACTCTTCAACGCTCTGTATTACCTCATGGGGATTCAGTTCAAGATCGCACATAATTTGAGAAAAACTGTCCCATTCTACTTGAGCAAACGCCACAAAAATATGATTGTTGGTAATCGTCTCGTGGCCACGTCTCTGCGCTTCGTCTACGGCTTGGCTGCCGACTCTATTGGCACTTTCCCCAATCTTGCCTTGTTCAATGCCGAATAAATCCATATATACTCCCGATTTTCAAGTAACTAAATTAAGCAAGATAATACAACATTAATAACAAAGAGTCAACTGGCCGTTGAAAAACAATAAACTAGCAGATTATCTGTGCATAACTAATCTTTATTTATTTGGTACGATACAATAATATAAAATTATCTTTATGGAGACTCCGAACCTAACAGACAAAGGAGAAAGCGAGGCCAACGTGGCTGAAACTTTTCACCCGGTTGCACCCGCAATACCAGACCCCGCCAATCAGCCTTCGCCACCGTTGACCAGCACAGTTCAAAACAGGACACTCATGGGTATTTTGTCGTATTTAGGCATTTTGTTTCTCATCCCTTATCTGACGGAAAAAAATGATCGATTTATCATTTTTCACGCCCAACAAGGGATGCGCTTATTTGTTGCTGAAGCAGTTTTTTCTATACTCTCGGTAGTGATAAACATTTTTTTGCGACTTCCGGGCTTAAGATTGATTTTTGCAATGATTAGCTGGACCGTTTCTCTCCTGTCATTTGGTTTTCTTATTCTTATAATCATGGGCATTGTTAATGTCTTGAATAATAGAATTAGGCCTCTTCCGATTATTGGTGGCCAAACAAATGCTACAAATACATAAAAGGCGCTACCTGATTTTACTGCCAGTTATCTTAATCTTGGCCGGAAGTTTTTTGGTTTCTTTTTCGTTTGCGGAGAAATTGCCTACCGATCCCCTCTTGCAATCTCAAAATTTGGGGATAATGTATCCTGATTGCGGAAAACTTGAAAAATGGTTTCCAGACAATTACATACAAGCGCTATTTAACGATACGGTTAAGACTAGGATCTACTACGACGAAAAAATATACAAAAATTGGGAGGCTATCAATTTTCAGACAGGCATCACGATAGGCGAGCTCGAAGAAGGACTTAATGAAATCGACCAAAGCGAAGTAGATACCGCTGATGCGTATTACTGGCTGGATCTTGCAAATGAAGCATATAGACGTTCCCGAGCATCGGCTAATGTAAGAAAGGGTCTTGGAATTACAGATTGGGCAACTTGCCAAATCGCATTTGATA
>CAZZGH010000014.1:0-9049 GCA_964653875.1 uncultured Candidatus Saccharibacteria bacterium | reverse complement strand
GTAAGAAAGGGTCTTGGAATTACAGATTGGGCAACTTGCCAAATCGCATTTGATAGTTCCTCTGACGGAGTAGCAGATGGATTTTCTAAATTCGCAAATGGACAAACGGCAGTCGAATTGATGAAAAGGGGAATTCAAACTGATAACAAGACAATATCAATAGCAGAGAAAGCTGAAATTCCTGATTTAGGGGATGAGGCGGCTTACTACGAACTGGCCGGGACAGCAGGGATTTATTACTACATTCAAGCCAGAAAAGGATCTTCAATTTACTGGTTTATGTTCTTCGATATTAACAAGCGGCAGCAAATCGAAGGACTCATAAGGAGCGTGGTGGGACCTTTCCCTCCATCTTCGGCATCTTCTTCATCTTCCCCTTCTCCTTCTTCGGATCAAAACAAGCAGCCGCTTATTTCAAAAATTTCTCCGGACATTTTTCCAGCTGGTCAGTTCGACTTTCTAACCGATGGGGGATTGGCTATTTACAAACCCTATCATGTCAAAATAAAAATTGAGGGGAAAAACTTAGAAGGAGCTACGTTGACAACAGATAACAAAGGCATAATCAGAACAGTTAACCCGCAAATTATAGTTTTTAATAAAATAGATGTCCAAAATGACGGAAAAATTGTTTATGCTGATACCATTGTTAATCCGGCCGCCAAAGAAGGAAAAACAATTATCACTCTAACTAACAAGTCCGGGCATTCCACCACTTATCAGATCGACATTACCATAACCGGTACGCAATACCTGCAAAGAAAATTCAGCAAAACAAATGTAAAATTCAGAGGCGATTGGAATGATGTCGCTCCAAATCCTAGAGTGCTTGCGACCGAAGCAAGCGTCAATAAGGGCATCGAAACAATCGGAAAAGCGCCGGGATACAGAAATCTTGGTATTGTTCCTATAATTTATAATTCAGAATATTGGAACGCCACAATCTGCGGACCGGATCCGGGGGGAGGTACTTTTATAACAGGATGCGCTTCTGCAGAAGAGATGACAATAAGACTGAAAGAGGGGGATGAACTGGCAGAAACAATATTGCATGAATCCGCTCATAAATTACATTTCTACAATCTTGGCATTTACATCGGCGTCCCCCAGTCGTTGGGTAAACCCACTGAATTCCAAAATACCTGGGTAAAAAACACGGGGCAGGAGATTGTTGGCGGCAAGCTGACCATCAAAGACTGCATATACTTACCGTTGAAAAATATCATCACATGGAACGATGATCGTTCCATTTATCCTCATTGCGGTTTTAGCCAGGCCTATGGAGCAAGTAATATTTCTTCGTTTGTGGAGGATGTTGCTACGATGACCGAAGACTATGTCTTTAATTACTATCTTTTCTTTCTCCCAGAAGCTAAGAAAGACGCAAGATACAACGCTAAAATAAATACACTAAAAAACTATGGTTTTCTATTCTAAATACCTGCTGTTTATATTTTTTTTCGCCGTTGTTAATTCGGCAATCATTCCAGAACAAGTTTTGGCTGAAGAGAAAGATTATCTAACCATATCAATGTCTTTGAAAGGGGGAACTTTTGGAGACTTCGCCATTGAAGAAACCGCAAAAGATGAATCTTTGGTAAAAATCCACGAAAACGGCACGTACAAAATCCAGTTAATCAGCGGAAAAAGAATCGTCTCCGAGAATTACTTCGAGATTTCCGATTCCACGCCGTTAGAAGTAATCAGCAGGACAGAAAACGCGGGCAGGCAATATGGAGAATTTGTTTCAGATTATCAGAATATTTTTGTATCCCTTATCCTTCCAGAGAGCATAGAATCATCAAATGGCTCGGTAAAAATTTTAAAAAACGGGAATTTAATAATCGAGAAAGCTCTGTCGGAAATACCAATCAACATAATCTCCGGAGAGAAATTTTATATAGCACAATCAGTTCCTTCGTTGTTTTTTTTGACATTTCTCAATCCAGAAAGACCGCTTTATCTAAGAATAGTTGTTGGTTCTTTGATACTGGTTCTCTTAATTTTAATCGTCTTTTGGGTTTATAAGAGAAAGAAGGAAAAAGTTAATTTGGCTTAGTTTATCAACTTGGGACTTCCTGTAGATAACTATATAAAATGAATCTGATATAATTACTAAATATGAGACTATTTAAATTCAGTGGTTTGATTTTAATAATTTGGTCGATGGTTCTGTTAAATGTTGCTTCCGGTGCAGCTCCGGTCATCACTTCTTTCACGCCGAATCCAGCTCCGCCATTTACCAAGGTAATCGTACTGGGGACAGATTTAATCGGAGGACAGGCCAGATTTTATACTGGAGATACCGAAGTTAAATGGAGTCCTTTCTTTACAGATGAAGGCAATCAAAGCGGATGGTTCCAGGTTCCGGGGAATATCTCCCCCGGTACTTATACGGTCAAAATTATGAACAGCGACCGGACCATAGTATCAAACGGGGTTTTACTTACCGTAACCGGTTCAACTCCGACTCCAAGCCCGACAATCACTCCCACCCCGACCCCAACGCCAACTCCGACACAAACAGGCACAAAAACACCGACGCCAAAACCAACCAGTTCGTCAAGTATCGCCTGCACTGATAATTCTCAAATAACAACAGCTCTCCTGCCAGAAATACTGAAGATGAGTCCCGGCGAAACCAAAAACTTTCCCATAACTATAATGAATTCAGGGGACACAAAGTGGTATGACGGAAATTTTTATAGATTGAATAACCTTAGCGATATAAACATCCTAACTCCGCTATACGGGCACCTTCCCAATTCTATTAACCCAAATCAGGATGTAAATTGGAATTTTAAGATTACCGCCCCCAAAGACCCCGGGACATATCCGCTTAAACTTCAGATGGTTCATGTCGCCGGAGGGCAGTATGTTAAATCCAACAACTCAAAATGCCCGGCGCCTGCCAGCGATACTCCATTTGGCGCTGTGCTAGAATCAAATATTACCGTAATTGCACCAAGTCCGTCGGCTTCCGAAACTATATTACCGGTCGCCACTCCGTTTCTGGGAAGATTTTCAGGATTCTTGTCTGATAACTGGCTTTGGATTTTAATTGGACTTATTCTGCTGATTGGAATCTTTATCGTTGCCCGATTTTTATTGAAAAATAGATCTTCTCTTCCGCCACCCATACCGCCAGTCGGCTCGTCTTCTGGCGAGACTCCACCTTCTCCTTATTAAGAATTTATTTCAAAGACAAAAAGAATATAGGGTCGCTATTTTCTTGCAAACTAACAGAGGATGTTTTTGATTTTCTAACTGGCGGGGACAATGTCCCGAAATTAGAACCGATCTTATGGGCAGGTACAATACTATACCTGCCGCGGCGGGTATAGTATTGTACCTGCCTCAGTCCCAATTCTGCTTCTGGCCAAAGCCAGAAGCAGAATTGTGCGGCGGAAGGGGTGGGAGTCGAACCCACAAACGGCTTTTTAGACCGTCACGGTTTAGCAAACCGCTTGCTTGACCATTTGCATACCCTTCCATATTTATCTATCAAATTCACTGTATTTTAGCATGCTTTTGAGCTTAAAACCAGTCCGACTTAAATAAAAACGCAGCTGGCTTGGCCAAGAGCGTACTCGCCGTAGTTTAGGCGAGAGCGACCGGCAAGTTATTTACCCCCTCGCAATAACTAAAGCGACTACTTTTGAGACGCCATTAGCTTTCAAAACTTTCGCGCATTCGTTCAGTGTTGCCCCTGTAGTACAAACATCGTCTACCAACAATATCTCTCTGCCGATAATTTTTTCTTTGTTTATGATTTTAAAAATCCCGTTCAAGTTTTTTAGTCGTTCTTCTCTTCCTTTAATATCGGCCTGAGGAACTACATTGCCTCCACGCTCAATTACATTGCCGGCTATTTCCATTTGAAACGTATCAGCCAATTCTTTGGCCAACAATTCTGATTGATTAAAACCCCGCCAATTTAAACGCCTTGAGTGAAGCGGTACGGGAATCAGAAGGGGATTAGCCTCAAATACATTGAACTTTTTATCCAAAGCTAACCATTTTAAGTATTTCTTCGCTAAAACCGACAATGGTCGTTCTATATCCATAATAAATTTATATTTTAAGAACTTGAGAGACTTTTCGACCAGATGATTCTTGTAATCGGCTACTACCAGTAACTGATCGACAAAATTTGTTTTAGCGCACAGAAAACAGGTTTTACCAAAAGACGTGTTTTTCTTGCATCCGACACATTCAAAATTCTTTTTAATTGCTATTGTTTTAAAACATCCCCGACAAACATGGTCGCCAAACTTATTGCAACCAATACACCTTATTGGAAAAATAAGGTCAAAGAACCAGTTATGAACCCGCTGGGGATAATTGGAAAACATTATTGTGGTATGATTAAGACATTCTAAGGTTCGACCCTTAGCGGTCCCATGGTCAAACCTTAGAATAGATAATAGATATGTTTAATCTTTTCAGAGAAAAAAGCAAGTTGGGTGTCGACATTGGAACGGCCACCATCAAAATCATCGAGCTTGAAAAATCAGGCGGACGTTTTGCTTTAAAAAATTACGGTCTTTTTGAATTAAAGGGTACAGATATCCAGTCCTCCAAACCAGGACTGGGCCAAAGTATCTTGAAACTGCCAGACCAAGAGATAGTTTGGGGTTTAAAAGAGCTAATAAAAAAGAGCAATATTAAATCTACCGACACAATAGCTTCAATTCCTTCCTTTTCAACTTTTACTACCATCATTGAAATGCCCTATCTTTCGGAACGGGAATTGGCTAAGGCCCTGCCTTTTGAAGCTCGTAAATATATCCCCATACCTCTGGATGAAGTTATTCTTGATTGGTCTATCATAGATGTTTTGAATCAAGCCAGCCCAGAAATTCCTAATTCGACCTCCAAGCCCACTACTGTTCAAGTATTCATCGCCGCTGTGCCGAAAGATGAAACAGAAAAGTATAGAAGGATAATGAAAGGCGCAGGATTGAATCTCAAAGCTCTTGAATTGGAGAATACAGCTCTTATTAGAGCTCTTTTAGGGAACGATCTTTCCCCCACAGCAATAGTAAATATCGGAGGGCGCAGTACTTCGATTGTCATTGTGAGTAAGGGATATGAAAGAGTAAGCCATAACTATGAAATAGGGGGGTTTGAAATAACCAAATCCATTGCCCGCTCTTTAAATATAAGCATCGAAAAAGCGGAGGAATTAAAAAGAAAGATGGGGATGAAAGAAGCCGATGAGAACATTGTGAACGAAGCTATGGTTTCTTTGATAGATATGATGGTTTTTGAAACTAAGAAAACCATTAGCAACTACGAGAGCTCAAAAAAACAAAAAATATCGCGGATTTTGCTCATAGGCGGACTTGTTAATATGCCAAGTTTTTTCAATTACTTTAAGCAAAAACTAAACATGGATGTTTACGGCGCTAACGCCTTCGCCCGAATTATCTATCCGGAGTCATTAAAGCCGGCCATTCAAGAATTAGCTAACACATTTTCCATCGCCGTCGGTCTTGCCATGAGAGATATTTAGACCAAGGGGGTCTGTTGATAATAAAATCTAAGCGTTGGGTTATACTATAAAGAAGAAATGCCTGATCAAAACGGATTACAATTACTTCCCGAAACAAGGAGGAAAATAGAAATAAATGTCCCGGGAGAAAACAAGTTTATTTATACAGGAATTACGGTTCTTATTTTAATGTTTATTTTAGTGGGCGGACTTTATTTTTATAAAAGCACTCTAGAACAAAGGGTGGCTGATCTAGATGCAAAAATAGTAAGTATCGAGGGCGAAAGAGATAAAAATTCCGAGACCAATCTTTTAATCCTGGATAAGCAACTATCACTGATCTCAACCTTACTGGACTCACATGTCGTCTGGTCAAAAGCCTTAGGAAAAATTGAGGGTTTATTACAACCGCAGGTTCAATTTTTATCATTTTCCGCCGCCGTTGCTGAAGATAAGTTTGAATTTAAAGCATTGGCCA
Source organism: uncultured Candidatus Saccharibacteria bacterium (assembly GCA_964653875.1). Classification (GTDB taxonomy): domain Bacteria; phylum Patescibacteriota; class Minisyncoccia; order 2-02-FULL-40-12; family GWA2-44-9; genus 2-01-FULL-41-26. The sequence goes on along the minus strand of CAZZGH010000014.1, from coordinate 3,074 downwards.
CCAACTATACCGTAGTAGCCAGACAAATAGCCGCTTTTGTTTCCGATGACTCAATAAAAGACATCTCCCTCACCAATGTTCATGTCCTTACTAACGGTAAATTAGAATTCAGTATCAAATTAGAATTCGATAAAACTAAATTTCTAAAAGAATGAGCCCAAACAAAAACTACATCGGAGCGGGACTGATAGCCATGGCCATTATTTTGTTTTGGATACTAGCCCTTCCTTTCTATAACAGGGTCTCTGACTTAGACGCCGCCATTCGTGAACGAGAAGATCTACTGAATTCAAAAAATGCTATTCTAACCAACATTAAAGAATTAAACAAAGAGTACCAGAAGAGGATTCCCGAAATAGCCAAATTATCAGCTATCGTTCCGTCAAAGAAAAGCGTTGCCGAGGTTTTATCGGCAATCAATGACATATCTGCCAAAAACGGCATTGAATTGTTTAGCTCTGCCATAATCAGCCAAAAAACATCCGATGCTAACAATAGTCCGTACAATCTTCTATCAATAGAAATGGGCCTGAACGGAACCTATCCGGGACTGACCAATTTTCTTCAAGCACTCGAAAGAAATTTGAGACTTGTGGACATAGCATCGGTTGATGCTGCGGCTGGCCTAGGAAGCACATCCATTCTAAATTTTGTCATAAAAGGTAACGCATATTATTTAAAGTAAAACATAAAACCTGAAACATGAAACTTGAAACGCAATAAAACGCTTCACGCTTCACGCTTCACGCTTCACGAAGTGGCTCCGCAACAATCAAACAACCAGACCACACTTATTACGGCTCTGATAATAATTTTGGGTTTTGCTGTTGGATATTTTTATTATTCCCAATGGGCGGTTCCGGCCAGAATTCCGATTGAATCGCCTCCAATAGCAGGGAAAGACGACATTAGGAAGTTTAAAGATTTGAAAATTGATTTCTCAATATTGGACAACAAAAAATACAAAATACTGGAAACCTTCGGAGAATCGCCGGTTAATCCCGGAACTACCGGGAAAAAAGATATTTTTGCCCCATTCTAACTAGTAGGAAGTTCATAAAGTTATAAAGTCCATAAAGTCAGAAACTTTAAAAACTTTAAAAACTTTCAACTTTATAAACTAAGTGCCCATCAAAATTCCCCAAACTCTTACAGACGAACTTATTCGTCTTAATATAATTTCAACGAAAGATGTAGTCGATTTTTCAGAATTAGCTCAAAATGAAAATAAAGATTTCGGTCAAATTCTTATTGAGAAAGCTGTTATTTCTGATTCCGATCTTCTGGCAATAAAGTCTAAGCTCTATCATTTACCTGCCGTTGATTTAGAAGGATATGAATTTAATCGTGAGGTTTTGAAAGAATTTTCTGAAGATGTAGTTAATTTTTACAAAGTTGCTCCCTTCGAGAAAGTAGAAAACACCTTAAAGGTGGCGATAATCAATCCAGAAGCTATTGATGCTCTTGAAGCGCTAAAATTTATAGCGGAAGACAAGAAATTAACACTGGAAAAGTATCTGGTAAGCTACCGAGATTTTGAAACCATTATTAGAAACTACAGAACCTTATCTGGTGAAGTGGGCAAGGCTCTGGAATCCTTAACACAAGAAGAGGAGGGGGAGAAAGAAGAGGGGGGCTCAATTAAATCCATCGAGGATATCACTGCCGAAGCGCCGGTATCAAAAATAGTAGCTGTTCTGGTAAAACACGCCGTCGAGTCGCGAGCATCTGATATCCACATCGAACCGTTTGAGGATCGCGTCAGAACCCGTTTCAGAATCGATGGTATTCTCACAACGACCCTGACTCTGCCCAAAACTTTACAATCAGCCGTAGTAACTCGCATTAAAATATTATCGGATCTGAAAATAGATGAGACCAGATTAGCTCAAGATGGGAGATTCTCCACCAAACTCGGCAATCGCAGAGTGGACTTTCGTGTTTCCACTTTTCCAACAAAGAACGGGGAGAAGGTTGTAATGCGTATTTTGGATCCCCTTACCGGCAAAGTAGAACTGCCGGAACTGGGATTAGATGGCAGATCGGCAGAGGTAATAGAAAAAGCAATGGCGAAACCCTTTGGAAGTATTCTCATAACCGGACCCACTGGTTCCGGAAAATCAACGACTTTAGCCGGCATGCTTAAAAAAATGAACAGCGAAGATGTAAACATCGTCACCCTTGAAGATCCGATCGAGTATTTCGTCGACGGAGTTAACCAATCGCAAATTCATGAAGAGATAGGTTATACCTTTGCCAGCGGTTTACGTCACATCTTAAGACAAGACCCGGACATTATTATGGTTGGAGAAATAAGAGATCGAGAAACAGCCGGTTTGGCCACTCAAGCTGCTTTGACTGGCCATATCGTCCTTTCCACCCTGCACACTAATGACGCTTTGGGGGTCGTACCACGTTTGATTGATATGGGTATTGAGAAATATCTGATTCCTTCCACATTGAATGTCGCCGCGGCTCAAAGATTGTTGCGAAGATTATGTCAGGACTGCAAACTTGAGGTCAAAGCCAATACTGCCGAAGAAAAAATGATAAACGAAGCCATTCTCGATATGCCGGCCGAGAATCAAAAAGAATTTCTTTCCAAATCCGGCTACACTATTTACAAACCGAACATTGAAAATCCCTGTAAAAAATGCGGAGGCAAAGCATTTAAAGGACGAATTGCTATCTTTGAAATGCTGGAGATGAGTGATGAACTTGAAAAAATAATCTTGGGAGCAATTTCAGAGGCAGCTCTCCGCCAAGAAGCAAAGAGGCAGGGGATGATCACAATGTTCCAGGACGGAATTTTGAAAGTGTTGAAGGGAGTAGTATCATTAGAAGAACTGCTTGAAATTGCTCAAGCAGGAGACAGCGCCTGAACTAGTCCTAAGTCCATAGTCCCAAGTCGTCAGCGCTGATGACTAAGGACTGATGACTATGGACCAATCCTATGGAACCAAAAAAATATTTAGAAGAATTACTATTACTGACCGCCCAACAAGGAGCGACCGATTTGCATTTATCTCCCGGCCATTATCCGACATTAAGAATAGACGGCCGTTTAATAACGC
>CAZZGH010000013.1:0-15261 GCA_964653875.1 uncultured Candidatus Saccharibacteria bacterium | reverse complement strand
TTGCGGTATACGGCTCTGAACCGTACGTGTATTCCAGTTCCACCACTCGCCCAAATGAACATAAAAAAGATCTTTTTTACTTACTGTTTTGGAGGTTTTAATAAAACAGGAGAGAATTAACGTTATTTACAGTATACATCAACTTTAAAAATAATGCAAGGGGTCGTTATTTAAAGTTTCTTTTTGTATCTATATACCATTTTTCTACGTTGGAAAATCTATCCGAAGGCATGGAAATTATTTGGTTGCTGAATCCTTTAATATTATTAGATTGAGCGTAGATATATAGAGGATTATATAGAAATACAACCGGAACATCTTCAATGACTAATTTTTCGAAATCCTGATATTGTTTGATGCGTTCAAGCGGACTTAGGGTTTGTCGGGCTTTTTCCAAAAGGTTGTCAACTGTCTTGTTGTCGTAGAGGGCTAAATTTTGTCCCGGGTCACGTTTTTGAGAAGAGTGCCACAAACTAAATGGATCCGGATCCATATTCAAGATTTCTCCGAAAAGAAGCATTTGATAATTTCGATCTTTTCTTGCTTGTGTGAGTTCTGGCGTAGGCAATACCTCTATGACCAACTCTACTCCGATTTTAGTCCACTGTTCCTTCAACAAATTGGCAGTATTGACAAGTTCTGACCATGCTGGAGTGGTTAGACGGATAGTTAGTTTTTCAGTAGCAGGTTTGTCATTTTTAGACTTAGCTTTTGTGGTTTTGCTTAATATCCCCTTGTCATCAGGATTATCCCAGCCGGAATCGGCCAGAAGTTTTTTGGCCTTATCGGGATCATAATTATATTTCTTTACATCATTTGCCATATCCAAAATTTCTCCTATCATTGGTGAGTTTGTTTCTAAACCCCTACCATCAAGTATTTTGTTTACTAGATCTTTTTTGTTGGTACCGTAATTTAAGGCAAGCCGAACACTTTTGTCTGATAATATTTTAGCCTCACTTTGATTAAAAAATATTCCGAAATATCTTGGAAGCTTTAGCTCTTCTATATTAAGACGCTTTTTGAATTTAATTTTTTTGACGTTGTTGGCCGAAACGAAAGCCAAATTTTTAATATTGTTTCTGTTGTATTCATCTATCATCTCATCTTCAGAGCCATAGAATTTCAGTTCGATGCTGTCTATATAGGGCCGGCCGTCATAAAAATTGTCATTTGATTCCAGTTCGTATGATTTTATTCTGCCCGCACTGTCCTTTTTAAGTTTTTTGAATTTGTATGGTCCTGAGCCGATAGGTTTGAGGTTAAAATCAGAAAGGGCAAAATTTACGGGTTTAATATCTTGCCAGATATGGCGAGGAAGGATGTTGATCGTCAGGTTATTTAAGAACTGGGCGTATTTGTTTTTTAGTTTCAATATTACTGTTTGATTATCTACCGCTTCAACATCTACACTTTGCCAATTTATTCTTTGTAAACTTCCGTAATCGGGATTCTGGGCAGTTTGGATAGTGAAAACGACATCATTGGCAGTTACAGAAATACCGTCCTGCCATTTTGCATTTTCTTTAAGGTAAATTGTGTAATTTAGGCCGTCACTGGATATCTCATAGGACTTGGCGAGATCGGGAATAAGTTTTCCTTCTCCGTTGTATTTCATCAAGCCGGAATAGATTAAGCTGACCAAATCACGATCGACGTCGTTATTTTGGGAAAGCAGGGGATTTATATAGTGCGGTTCTCCGACGATTCCTTCGCTGAAGGATTCTCCGTAATCAGGCACGGCTTTAGTAAAATGATAAAAAACAGTGAATGGCAGGGAAAATAAAGAACCAACGAAGATAAGCAAAAAAACTATGGTTAAGTACCTTTCTTTTTGAGAAAGAATTTTAGGCAATAATCTTATTTTGGCGATGCCGATGTTTTTAAAGAGTGTCTCTTTAATGCCTTCTTTTCGCTGATTGGCGGATCGGCTTTCATTGTCCGATTTCAAACCGAAGAAGTCGTCTAGTTGGTTGTTATCTTTGAACATAAATTATAACTTGCGCTAAACTATGAGTTAAGCAAAAAATACCCTGGCGATAGATACTGCCAGAAATAGAACGGCTAAAACTATTGTAGCCCAAAAAATTATTTTTTCTGCTCCACGCTTCGTACTGTATTCTAAAGATCCGCCTCCGAAAGTTGAAGATAGGCCTGTTCCGCGCTGTTGAAGCAAAATAGCCGCAATAAGCAGTAATGATAAACCGATTTGGGCGTAGGTTAATATGGGCATAAAATTTCTAATTTCTAAAACTTATTTAATTAAATTGCTTTAGTTATCGTGGATATAAAAAAATTGACCACAGCGACCACTACAACGGCATATAAAAGCGCTATTGTATCTCTGATCGATACAAAGTCAAATATATAATCAACCGTCCATAAAAGCAACCCATTAATGACCAAAGTGAATAATCCAAGCGTCAGGATTATGATAGGCATGGATATCATTTTTAAGGAGGGCTTGACTATAAGGTTCAATAATCCCAAGAATGCTCCGGCCAATAAATACTCTTTCCAGCCTCCGCTTATTACAAAACCGGGAACCATATAATAAGCGGCATAAAGAGCCAACGAGTTGCCGAATACTCTGATTATAAAGCTAATCATATTGTGGTTATAATGATAGCATAGATTGGATTAGATTTCAAACGCTCCACCCTACCCGAATAGTTCACACAACCTCTATGCGTACGGAGGGAGACGCCTTTTTAAAAATTTATCCCGATAGCAAAGCTATCGAGGATCCTCGATAAAATCGGGACTAATTTTGTAAAAAGTGTCTCCCTCCGTTGGTTGCTTTGGTAATAGGCGGAGATTGGCAATAGAGGGTCAAACTTACTCAAAAAACTGCCTCAAAAGGCCAGTTTTTGAGTACTATTGCACCTTGCTAAAATATGTGGTATAATTAGTTATCAGGAAATAGTTCCTGTACAACCTGGGAGGTAGAAATGAGCAGATTCACGCAGTTGAGTTTGGCGGCCATGATTTTCTTGGTTTCTGCCGATCTCTTTCTCAAGGGCACGCTTCAAGTGCTCCTCGCTTCCATCGGAGTGGTTCTGGCCGCGATGACTCTCGGCGAGGCCATCCGGATACGCCACGCCAGATAGGAGGTAGCCATGGGCTACACCAAGAAATCGCGCAAGGAATTTGCAGAACGAAAATCCAAGCGGTACTCCGAGCTTGGCTACCAGATGGAAGATGAGGTAGAGCGAGTTATCAGCAGAGCAATTGAGGAAGACATTTTTGCTTCGGTGGCTCACCACTCGCCCCAGACACCGTCTATGGACTTCACAGTCACGAAGATGGTGAATGGCGTGAAGAAGTCGAGGTCGTTCGGAATGACAATCTCGCTGAAGGTGTGGTCTGAACGCCGTAATCGGCCAGGCTCGCCTCAATTCTGCTTTCCTATCGGCACCAAGCCGGAGACCATCATCCGGCGAGTGCTGGAACTATTCGAGGCGGATTAACCGCCGGCCCCGCACAGATGTATTCTATGCGGGGCGTTTTAATTTTGGGTAAAAGTTTGACTTCTTACTTCCCAACTTTCATTTAGTTACCAAAGCAACCGGCGGAGGGCGTGTGCCTTTTTAAAATTAGTAAAATTTTTAAAAGGTGCACCCCGCAGTCATGCATAGAGGTTGTGCGAGCTGTTCAGATTGGGCGGAGCGAAATTATTTATATAATTTTCTGTGCAGTTTTCTATAATATCCAATCGCAAAACGATGTGCCTCGCTATCAATAGCAAGAAGGAGGTTTTTGTCGGCGGGGGAGAGTTTTGTTAGTGGAAGCGGAGTTTTTCTGCCTAAAATATGTATTTTTTCACCGATATGTTTTTTATTTTTAGTTAGTGCAATTATCGGAATTTGTTTGTGATTTGGGATTTGTGATTTGTGATTTACAACAGCTTCGGTCGCTCGAAGCTGTTGTTTTCCTCCGTCAACGAGTATTAAGTCTGGGAATGGCCATTCGCTGTGTTTGAAACGGCGCTCAAGTATTTCTTTGAGCATCTCCGTATCTCCACCGGAAGTTGTATTTTTACTACGATCGTGAAATAAATAACGCTCTGCTTTTTTGTTGGTTTGTTTTATTTTAAATTTGCGGTACAAATTTTTGTCCGGCTGACCATTAACAAATGTCACCATAGAGCCGACGGCATGGGCACCTTGGATATTGGACACGTCATAACCCTCAATACGAGTACGAGTTGGCACACGGTCAAATTTCAATAGTCGAGCCAATTTGCTTGAAATGTTTCGTGATTTTGTGGCGCTTTCTGTGCCGGATATTAAGTATTTAACATTAGGAATAATTTTTGCGTTTTCAAAGACTCTCTTTAATTTTCCCAATTTTTCCCTTAATTCAATAGCGCTTTCCAGCTCTCCTTTTTTAGCCAGTTGAGTCATCTTTTTTTCCAGTTTTTTAATGAGTGATGATTTTTTCCCGCTCAAAATATCCATAATTGCTCTTATATTTTTCTTATACGCCGTCAACTTGTCCGGGGAACTATAGGTTAAATTCTCATAACATGTCCGTACGGACATGTTATGAGAATTTTTAGCGTTGATAATTTTTGAGTTACTTTTAAGGCAACAATACCCGAGGCATTTGCCGATATGATAGTTAAGGCAAAAATTGTGGTGAGTTTGTTTGCAGGTGCAGTAGGGGAAAATTGAACGCAGAAATCGCAAAGTTGTCTTTAAGGCATTACCATCGGTAAATGGACCGATGAAGTGTGTACTTGACAACCGAGGGGTGGCCCGAGTGGGGATTCCGGTAGGCGGATAAGGTTCCATCGGCCGGACGAAGTCTATTGCCGATAATGGAATCTCTGCCGCGTGGAGGTCTATCAAGACCGAACCTGTCCGGAGTGACGAGGAGCAGGCCCCCGAAGTCCATGGTTGATGAGTAATGAAGATTTTTGGGAAGTTTTCGTTACTAAAGCCGATATAGAAATACTGTTTATCATCCCGCATCACGATATTAAATTGCGGGCGGAATTTTTTTATTAATTTCGACTCTAGGATCAGGGCCTCAATATCAGACTCTGTCTTAATGGAGCTTATCGTTTTTGCGTTAGATAACATCTTATTGAGTCTTGTATCGTTAATTTTTACGTACTGGCTAATCCTATTTTTTAAATTTGAAGCCTTTCCTATGTAAAGAGGTTTGTTTTTTGAGTCTTTAAAAATGTAAATCCCCGGCTGGGAGGTAAGATTTTTGATTGATTCTTTAAGTTTAATTATTGCCATAGAGGTGAAATTTGCCGTTTATATTATACCACAAAATCCTAATTTGACTATATGAAACAAATAAGTTAAGTTGGTGATAAATACCAAGTAACTTTACAAGAAGGAGAATATCATGAAGAGATGGTGTTGGCAGATATTTCTGATTTTGCTGTGTTTTGTTTTTGTTTCCTCATGCCGGCCAGGAAAACGCAGTAGCGGCACTGACAATAGATCAAAAACTTACCCATGTTATCAGGGCCTTAAAACAGATGTTGCCTGGATTGTGCTTGAATGGAACGGCAAGCCGGTATATGGCGGCTACGGCTCCGGTTTTCTTGTGGATAAAGAAAAAGGGGCATTCTTTACCAACAAACACGTCAGTGATGTGTTTAATTCTTTGGGCAAGGGGAGTCATAAGGTATTTTTCAATTGCAAGGTGTATAACGCCGAAATAATTCAAACAGCTCCGCTTGCTGATGCCGCGTTGGTACGGATAACAGACTCATTCAGTTCTTCAAGTTTCCCTGATCCTGCGCCGTTTGCTAAGGAGAAGGTTAGGGTTGGCGACAAAATTGTGGTGGAAGGATATCACCCTCATCCGTATTTCGTACGAATGGCTGATAATGAGGAGGGATACAAGTTTCCTCTCATTCCAATTTTCAAGGATTATTATAATCTGGGGACCAGGGATCTTGAAAAAGAAAAAGAGATTGTATTTGAAACCCTGGAAGCCATGGTTGTTGCGGTGAATAAAAAAATTCCGATTGGGGGTCAGGGTTCAGGAATTGTTCAAGATCTTAGAGAAGATATAAATGTTTACATAGAAATAAAGACAGCAAAAGATCACAGATTCCCATTCGGCGGTTTAAGTGGAACGGTGGCTAGAAATAGAAAAGGCGAAACAATAGGTATTTTTACCGCCGGGCCGACGTATGAGCTTGAATACAAAATGGCCTTCTTGACGCCTGCAGAATTAGTAGAAAATCTGAAATCTTTTTTGAATAAGCCCTAATCCCGCATTGCGGGCTTTTTGTTATTATTTGTCATTGACACTGGACGTTATTTCCTTTATTCTCTTGGGCAAGCACGTTTAAAATTTGGAGACAAAAATATGCCACTCACAGATCAAGATGAAGGGCGACGATTACTTAAAGAAGTAGAAAAACAGCCCAATAAGTTTGTGTTTGGAGTTGAAAAGGCGATCTTTAATTGTATGCTGGCTTTGGCTACTCCGATAGCGCGTGACGGCGATTTCGGTAAAGAATATGCTCAAGCTCATGTGTACTTGCTTGATCTACCCGGTCGCGGCAAAACCGCAATTCTTAAATACCTCTCTGCTTCTATTAAGGCCAAGCTTGGTCGTGTTGACGGCCGAGCCGATACTTTGCCATCTGATCTGACCGGATATGAACACGTTGACCGGGTTACCGGTGTCCGGACTCTTTTGAGGGGGCCGTTACATAGCAATATTTTCTTTTTCGACGAAATTAACAGGACTCCGCCAAAAGGACAATCGCCAATGCTTGGCGGGATGGAGGGCGGACATGTGATTATGAATGTGACCAATACGAAGACAGGAGAATTAGAAGCCAAACGCTTTCCTCTTTATCCGATATCAGATGATCCAAATGAGAAAAGAATGTTTTTTATTGACTTGGCCACCGCTAACCCCATTGAATTTGAAGGTACTTATCCGCTCTCGGAAGCTCAAAAAGAGAGGTTTACCTATGGGATCAGAATGGGTCTTCCTGACAGAAAAAGCGAAATGATGATTCGACCGTGGAATGTTGCTGGTAAAAAGGTAGAAGTGATTATGGATTTAGCCACTCTTTTGGATATTCAAGACATGGTCAAACAAATCCGCCTTTCTAAAGATGCCGATGAATATGTGATGCGTCTTATTGAGGATTCAAGGCCTTACTCTCAAGATTTGGAGGAATGGGGTAAGATCAGGCCTCGCAAAGCGACGTCGGGATTGGTTGATTTTGTGAACCGGTATGTTTTGTCCGGTTGTTCACCCAGAAGGAATTTCCACATGGTGGGAGCGGCTCAAGCATTTGCATTTATGCGTGGCGAAAATGAAATTGCCACAGTTGACGATGTCAGAGCGGTTGCGTCCATTACCATGGAACACGTTATTTTGCTTCAACCAAGAGCGGAGGGTGAAGGCGTAACGGCTCGAAAATTGGTTCAGAAAATAATTGATGAGACTCTTCTGCCATGAAGAGTTTTTCTTTCAATGATGTTTTATCCACCCTTACTCATATAAGAGGTGGGCTTCCGGCAGTAAGATTATCAACCAAAGTGCGTCTTGCCGAACACAGAAGTATTTTTTTTGGACCTAGTTATGATTTTCATGATATTCAGGAATATGATCCGGAACGAGATCTTCCTAATCAGGTGATTCCATATTTGGTCGGACCTGATGATGAAATTTTCGCGCGAAAATGCGTTGAATACCACGAGGTTAAAGCCATTTTTCTGGCAGATCTAAGTTCCTCTATTGATGCCGGGCTTGATTTTATCAAGAGGCGGCTGCTTCTTGAAACGATTGGCTACATTGGATTGACGGGCGCTCGTTATCAGGATCCGATAGGATTAGCAGGTTTTACCGACAAAGTCGTTCTTAATTTACCGGCTCGATGCGGTCAAAATAATTTCTATCATCTTTTAAAGACGCTATATGACTTTCTGGTCGAGCGAGATTCCGGTGGCAAAAAAACATCTAAATATGGAACTGATTTTTTTGCGGCTCTTGATTTTGTCAGACGTTCTTTCGATCAACGCTGCTTTGTTCTAGTAGTGTCTGATTTTGTTGGTTTTGAAAAAGCAGTCTCCTCGTCTCTTTTAAGAGCTGTTGCTTCAAAGCATGAAATGATGTTTGTGTTTTTGGATGAACCGCAGGAACTTATTTCAGCGGGTGGTATTGGATATATAAAGACCGAAGGGATTGAGGGAGGCGGACTCCGCATCGTTTCCAGGCGAAAACTAGCTGAAGCAGAAAAAGAAATACGGGCGAAGAGAAAAGAATTAAGAAGGGAATTAAGGGGATTGGGAATCCAGTCTGTTGTTGTGGAATACGGTAAACATTTTAATAGGTTGTTCAGATTTTTTGAAAAAAGACGAAAAACACGGATAGGCCGTCGGTAGCGACGGCTTTTTGTTACTTGACATTTGGTTTTTTATCCCCTAATCTCTTGTCAAGAGTTCTTTCCAAATTGAGGTGAATAATGAAGTACAAGGCTATTTTTCTGGCGACCGTTGTTCTATTGATGGCAACTCCAATCTACGCACAGCAAAAATCTTATATTGTCGTTGAAACGCCTCAGACAGCCGAGCCGACTACGGTTATAACTGGACAACCCTTCACTCAAACTTATGTAGTCAGGTTTATTGACTTAACTGATGCCGGCGAGGAAATCATTGTTCAGGAAGAGTCTCTTGGAAGCCATAAGACGCTTGGTGTTTTTGAAGTTCTGGATTTCTATATTGACAAACAGACGAAGCAAAGAGAATTTTTGGAGCATATTTGGTATTTGCACTATACTCTCCACGTGGTAAATCCCAAAAAGAGCGCCTATGAGATTCCTCCGATTGAGGTGCCTTGGAAGCATAAAAAAGCAGGACAAGAAGAAAATGATCCATCCGTTACGGTCAATTTTGATTTCAAGACAGAAAAGGTTCAGATCACTTATGTTACTACTATTCCGGAGAAAGCTCCTTCTCTGTTCGTGCGAGACGATATCAACTTTGGCAATTTTGAGAAGCAAGCTTGGATCTGGTGGGTTGTCTCATGGTTTTTGAGGGCTGTCCCTTTGATGCTTTTGATGGTTGCTTTAGTCGTGGCGAGATGGACTTCCCGTAAAGAATTCAAAACTAAAGACGCGGAAGCAGTCGGCGAGATTCAAGCCGGCGAGAATGTAAAAAATTTGTCGAGATTGAAGGCTTGGCTTAATCTTCGTAAGAGCATCAGGCATTTGAGAAATTGCTCAATCAGCAGTTCCGATCAAACCGGAGATTACTTAAGAGCCGAAGCGGAAGTTGTGTCGGCGATTAAGGTTTTCTTAAGAACTAAAATCCATAAATTAAGTGTGGGAAGTACTCCTCGGGATATGGCGGAATATATCTCTGAGAATATGGATCAGTATTCAACGGCAAGAGATGCCTTACTCAAGTTGGCTCAAAAAGCCGTTATCTATCAGGCTAATGTTGAGACAAAAAGAACGGATTCTTCCAAAAGCATTCATGTTGAAATTGCGGAACTTCGCCGTATCCTTGGTCAATTAAGATTGTACCGAAGAGCAGCTCTTTTTGTTCGGTATGGTTGTGTTAAAGCCAAGAACAAGCTGATGGGAACATGGCTAGTGGGAAGATTAAGTGGATTTGGGGGGCGGCAAAAATGAGCCCCCCCTCTTTTAACGAGATTTGGCTCCTTGTTTATAATGGCTGGCGTGATTTGCTTAATACTGATTTTAATTCGCTGAGATATTCAGATGTTGATTTGGCCGTTAAGGTCGGGGTGGTAATGGTGGTGTTTGTATTGTTCAAATTATCATGGATCTTGATCTGCAAGATGTTTGGTTGGCATAAGTATTATCGAACGGATTCCGGCTATACTATTTCTCGCGATAACGAGAGAGGGCTTTGGGCCGGACTTTTTTTAAACCTGCCGAGAATGATTTTGCTGGTGCCATTGGTTGCAATTTTATTTGCCATTGCCGATCCATTTCTTGTTGTTACCAAAGAGGAAAAAAAATATGTGGAAGTAAGGACTAGGATTGATTTTCGTGACTTATCCGAATCCATGACATCACCTTTTAGGGATAGCAATAAAAGCAAGGCTGAGGTTGCCATGGATGTCCATCTGAAATTTTTAGAAATGAGGCGTGGGAAAAAAGATCGGACAGCTTTCTGGATTTTTAGCAATGATCCCTATCCGGTTCAGGAGAATTTTATTGTAGATGATGAATTATATTATCTAAAGGCCTTTGATGCGCCATGGGAGCTTGGGAGTATGGACCCTGATGCTTGGACGGACGAACAGTGGCAAAAGTGGCCGATCCCCAAAACTAGATTTCTTCAAGTATATGGTCAAGGCGGGACCCAGCTCACCAACGCATTGAAAATGGCTATAAAACTGTTTGATGATGATGACAAAAAACAGAAAAACTCGCCTTATTATACGAATGGAGGGCGGTCGATTTTGATGGTGACCGATGCGGCAATCGCCGACTTTGATAATACTAAGTCAAGTTTCGAAGAATTGAGCAAAAGAAAAATAATCCCATACATTATTTTTATTGATGAAACAGCCGGAGAACCGCACCCTGATCAATTGACCAACATATCTAAATTGTTGGAAGAAGTAACATCTAGGGGTGGTAAATTTTTCCCGGTTTCTGATGAAAAATCTATTGAAAATGCTTACCGTGAAATTGATAAGTTGGAGATGGGCAAGGTTGAAACGGAAAGAAAAGTCTTTAAAACCCCGGCATTTTATAAATTTGTTTTTCTTGCTATTGTTTGCTTGTTTGTTTTAATTATATTTGGATTATTGGCCGAATTGTTGTCTTTCCCATAACCGCGTATCGACGCGGTTTTTTTTTATGTTGACATTATCAAGGAATTGTTATTATATGTGCAGTATTAGCACGTTTAAAATATGGAGAACTGAAATGAGAAGCAAGACAAACAGAAAGCGTGGACTCTGGATTAGTGGCGGTTTTATTCTTTCCGTCTTAGTTCTTGGAGCTTCGTTTTTAGCTTCGGATTTAAGTGTTTTTTTTAGCCACTTGAACTCGTTTAGTTATAGTGTTAGGAACCATGACCGGGACGAAGCCGTTCAGGGACTCGAAAATCTGAAAAGCGATTATAATGTTTTTTCATCCCGAAAGTTGCAGTATTTCGCAGATCGGTGGCTTTTTAACAAGATGTATCGTTACGAAGCCGCAGTGTCCATCTTAAATGAGAATTTTGAGAAAGTGTTAAACGAGGATTTGAAAAACCGCGACGATGATTACTATGTTTCCTATATGCGGGGAATTGCCGAGTTTAAGATTTTGCGCATAGCTTTTCAACAGGCAATGGCCAAAAAAGACAAGAAGCAAATGGCTGCGATCCATAAATTAGTTCTGGAAAGAGCAAGACCGCATTTTGAGAAATGTGTAAAGGAAGGGCCCGGCCCGGCCAAGAATTTTAATTGTTCTTATGATTATGATATTACCAGCAATTCCAGCGCTGCCATGAAAGCGTTGATGAGTCAGGAACCGGAACCCCAATATATTCTTGCTCCTCCTTCTCCGGCTGATAAAGAAAAGAAGTCACCGGGTGGCAAAGAGCCGGATAAAAAGGGGCCGCCCCAGCTAACTCCGGATGAAAAGAAAAATGCCGGTCGGGGCGGAGCCAAGAAGGTGGGATAATGGGATTGGACATTGTTCGACTCTGGCATAATCTTTATTTTGTCGAGCCGAATAATCTTCAGTGGCTTTGGGTGGTCGCTGGGATATTTTTGTTCGGAGTTCTTGTCTGGTTGTTGAAACTCTTTCGTCGACCGGCAAAAACCTACGGTTCGAGGTATCCTTTTTTCGGAACAATTAAATTTTGGTTTGCTCTGATATTGACATTTTCTTTGTGCGTGATTGCTTATGCACGCCCCTTTATCGCCAAGGGTTCATTTGCCGTAAAGCAGGGAAGTGTTGACGTTGTTTTTGTTGTTGATTTTTCTGCCTCCATGCTTTTGAAGGATACTGGTTGGGCAAGGATTGATATTGCCGGAAGAGAGATAATAAAAGCCGTGTCGGGTGAGATAATTAAAAAAGGTGACAGGGCTGCCATTTTTATTTTCGGCAAGATCGTCTCGCCGAGAATTTTCTTGACGCAGGATTTGAATAACTTTGCCAGTGAAGCTGATAAAATTGGGCGGCCGAGTACGCTGCTTTTCAACGATCTTTATTGGGGTTCTGCTATCGGTACGGCTTTTCAACGAGTTTATCAAGCACTGGATAGGCAGGATATGATTGCTGAATTTGGCAAAGAGTCCAAGAGTTGGCGGCCTCGTCCCAAACGAAATCGGCTGGTTATTTTTTTGAGCGATGGCGACTTTTTTAATTATGGTGGCGATGAAGAGGTGAAGGCGAAAGCGGAATCGGAGGCGAAAAATTTAAATGACGCGTTGAGAGAGTTTAAAAAGAGGAGTTTGCCGGTTTATGCGGTAGGAATAGGCACTCAATCGGGTGTGCGGCTTATTGATATCCTTAAGAATTATAAAGAGGGCGAGGAATATGATCCGAAGATTAAGGAAGAATTGAGCGGGCAATTTTCGCGGCTCAATATCTCCTACTTAAATTATTTGGCAACTGCCACAGGGGGGCAGGTATTTACTATTGAACATCCAAACAGCGATGCCGGCGAGTTTATTAAGACAGTGATTAATCGGCACAGGAGCACATTTGTAGAATCGGCTGCTGTGCAGGAAAAACAAGAATTATGGCTCTATTTTCTTTTGGGAGCTTTGGTTGTATTTTTAGCGGGAATGATGATTACCAAATTTTGATAAAGACTATCTTTTTGATAGTCTTTTATTGTGGATTACTTGTATGAATCAATTCTGGCCACTCTTGTTTATTACGATATTTTAGATTTCCCCTTGACCCTACACGAAATTTGTAAATATTTAATAAACCCCAAACGCTTCTATTCTTCGAGGTCCGACCTTGAGACTTCTTTAAGGTCGGACCTCGGGATTGGGGTTAAAAATGTCAAAAGCTTGGTTTTTGACATTAAATTAGCGGATATAGCAGTTGAGCTGGACAGTATGGTAAAAGTGGGAGCCATTGGTTCCAAGAATGGTTTTTATTTTTTGCCTGGAAAGGATACTTTATATGAATTGAGAATAGAGAGAGAAAAAATAGCTGCCCAAAAGTGGAAGAAATTTCTTAAAATAGCTAAATGGTTTCAGGTCGTGCCTTATTTGAGAGCGGTTTTAGCTTCCGGTTCACTGGCAATTGATAACACCGGACATGGCAGCGACTTTGATGTTCTTACTGTGGCCAAATCCGGCCGCCTCTATGTCTGCAGAATATTTTTGTCTTTGATGGCTTCTCTTTTCGGAGCTCGCAGGACGAGATACGAGCAAAGTGCGCCGGATAAATTTTGCTTTAATCATTTTATCACTGACGGTGATTTAGGAATTAAATATGAAAGTTTATACAACGCCCAGACTTATGTTAATCTCAAACCTGTTTTGGCCAACAAGGAAATATTCGGTCGTTTTTTTACAGAAAATATCTGGCTGAATAAATATGTTTATAACTTTAGACCAGCGGAGGAATTTGTTTTAAGGACAGTTTCTTCAAGCCCTTTTCTTTTGGCAATAGCCAGAATAGGGGAGTTTATTCTCGACTCTCCTGTCGGAGACGTAATGGAGGATTGGGTCAAAAAATATCAGCAGAAAAGAATAAAAAACAATCCAGCAACTTATGAATCGGGGGGCAGGGTTGTTTTTAATGATAATGAACTTGAATTTCATCCCCGTTCCTTTGAGGCTTTTGCTATAGACAAATACAATAAAGGATTGAGGCGGTTTGGTATTATTCCTTACATCGAAGAAAAAGATTCGGGACTGAATGTCTAATTGTCCCAACAGACCCCCTTGGGAATATACCTTCATCGAACCAGAATAGATTTGCTCCTGCGGCAAATCTTTCTTCTCCCTCGGCATTTCGCAGAACCTAGCCGAAATGCCTGCGGGTCGTTCTCTGAAGGCATATATCCCTCGGGAGTTCAAAGAGCTCCCAGCCATATCCCTGTCTGAATCACTAAGTCGAAGCGATACGGTAACATAAAGAAGCTGACGGATAGGAAATTGAAGCTTTAGTCGAAGCGATCGCTTCAATTTCCGTACATCCGTCAGCTCTTTTGTCGTATCGCGGAGATGTGATGAAGATAGGGGTTGGATGGGAGCGAGCCTTGGGGTAGTTGCTTTGGTTGTATATTTACCCTATACTTCCCCCAGATTTTCGGTTCTTTGAAAAGAGGACGAAATGACTCATTCGAGAAGCCTCAGGGTCATCCTGAGCAAAGTCGAACGGATGAAAGATTTATTGCGGCTTCTCTCTGTTTTTGTTTTGATCGGGTTTTTTGCCACCGATGCTTGGGCAGATAAACCTAAGATTCTATTATTAAAAGATCTTCAGCCCGGAACTCACGCAATCGGCTTCTCGGTTTTTAAGGGTATCGAGCCGGAATCATTTAACGTAGTGGTTGGTGAACCTATTAATGAAATGGGAAAGTATCTTATTTTGGCGAAAATTCATGGAAAGACATCCATGGATACGCCTTTGGAAAAGATAGGAGCTATCTCTGGCATGAGCGGTAGCCCGATATTTATTGGCTGTACCGACTTGAATGATTGTGTTAAGAATGGAACTTTGGTTGGTGCTCTAAGCTACTCTATTGGTTTTTTCATTGAAGGGGGTATGAATTGTCTTCTTACTCCTGCTGAATATATGCTTGGAGCTCGGGTTGGCGGATATGTGGCAGCGGCTCAATTTTCAAATCGTATGCCGGATAAAATTAATGTCGGAGGCATGGAGTTCGTCAATCTTATGCTTTTTCCGGAGATTGATAATTTAGCGGTTCAGGGAGGGGTGCTTGGTAAATGCAATGAGCTGACAAAAAGTGAGCTTAAACCCGGTTCAATGGTTACTGTTTTTCTGGCTAACGGAGTGATTCCCGTCGGCGGTTCCGGCACTGTAACATGGAGAGACGATGATAGGATTTATATTTTTGGCCATCCATTATTTGGCACTGGTGTAGTCAATTATCCCTTTGTTCATGTCGCCGTGGCTGATACGATTCAAACCCCAATCAATGCTTATAAACTTTCCGGTTGCCACCTTAACACCAAAGGGGCGATGCTTATTGATGGCGCTTTTGAAATGGCTGGTATTATTGGCGCGACGGCACCCATGCTGCCATATCAGGTCGAATTGCGTTTGGGTAACGGTGGTGCGATTATGTTTGAAGAAAT
>CAZZGH010000012.1:0-18185 GCA_964653875.1 uncultured Candidatus Saccharibacteria bacterium | reverse complement strand
CATATCAGGTCGAATTGCGTTTGGGTAACGGTGGTGCGATTATGTTTGAAGAAATTGCCATAAGTCCGATGACGCCGACTGTTATAAAAGAACTTCCGGTTCTTTGGATTCAGCAGTTATTCGGCGATATTAGTCGTTCTTCTTTGGCTTATCAGGTGCGGATAGCTGTAGCTGAGCAACTGGAAATCTTTTTCAAAAACATAATTCCGGCTCATGCAAATAAAGATTCCCTTGAGGAGGTATTTAATAGAGCTTACAGTCCGTTCCAGATTTTGAAAGAAAGCGGTTTTAACCACAGAGTGGAGAGCATAAAAGTGCGTTTGGACGTTATGAAAGATTTCAGATTGTGGACTGTGAAAAAGTCTTTCTTATCTCAAGAAAAAGCTAATCCCGGGGACACTGTCTATGTGAACATTGTTCTGGAAGAATCATTTAGTTCTGCCATTAAACAAATAAGTATTCCTGTTAGAGTTCCCGAGGACTTCATGGAGAGGATCGGACCTGGAGTTCAGTCAAGTATTACTGTCTTAGTTCAGGGCAGTAGTAAATTTACCGACAAAAGAGATTTGGTAGAAGTAACTTCTATTGAAGACCTTATCAAGCAGTTAAATCAATCCATGAGTTATAAGACGAATGTTTTATATGTTCAACAAATAATGCCAAGATCAAAAGCTGAGCAAAAAACCGATGGAACCAATGCAAAAGTATCAATCAAGCCATCATGGGAATGGGCTGATGTGGTGGGGGGTAGTTTAGTTCATCTTCCGCGCGATGGTAAAAACGACGTTATGCTGACGCTTTCACCAGCACTGGATCATTTCATTGATCTTGATCTCACTTTCAATCTACAAGTTCAATCAAGAGAGGATTCTGTCAGAGATAAAAAGGAAACTCGAAAGGAAAAGAAGTGGTTTTGGATATTTTAAATCCCCCATAGGGGATTTTTGATTGTTATTGACAACAATCTTTTAATGAATATAATATATAACATGATTAAAATCACACCACTTTCGGGTCATGTTTTACTTGAGCCCTTAAAAGAAGAAAAGAGAAAGGGGGGAATAATTTTGCCGGAAACAGTCGAAAAAGAGAGACAAGAAAAGGGTAAAATTATTGCTGTCGGCCTCGGTAAAGCCAAAGACGGCAAAAGAATCCCCTTAGAAGTAAAAAGGGGTGATGTCGTTTTATTTACCAAATACGGGCCAAACGAAATTAAAATAGATGGTAAAGAATATCTGATTGCCAAAGAAGAAGACATCCTCGCAATTATTCAATAATTGCGAAATTTCTAATTTCTAATTTCTAATTACTAATTTCTAAATAAAAATATGTCCAAACAAATATATTACAAAGAACAAGCCAGAGAAGCTCTAAAGCGGGGAGTGGACAAAGTCGCCAATGCGGTCAAGGTGACCCTCGGCCCCAAAGGAAGAAATGTTATTTTAGACAAAGGTTTTGGTTCGCCCGTTATAACAAAAGACGGTGTTACGGTAGCCAAAGAAATTGAACTCAAAGACAAATTTGAGAATATCGGCGCCGAACTAATGAAAGAAGTCGCTTCCAAAACAAATGATGTTGCCGGCGATGGTACGACTACGGCAACTATTTTGGCTCAAGCAATCTTGGCTGAAGGTTTTTCGGCTGTTAATTCGGGAGCTAATCCGGTGGCGTTAAGGAAAGGGATGGACAACGCATTAGAATCTGTAATCAGGTCTCTAAATAGCAGAAAGAAAAAAGTTACTAAGGAAAATATCAGAGAAGTTGCGTCCATTTCTGCCAATGATGAAGAGATCGGCCAGCTTATTGCGGATGTATTTAACGAAGTCGGAAAAGACGGGGTAGTAACCGTTGAAGAATCCCAGTCTACCGAGATGTCAAAGGAAATAGTTGAAGGCATGCAATTCGATAAAGGCTACTCATCCGCCTATATGGTGACAAATACCGAAAGGATGGAGGCGGTCCACGACGATCCGCTTATTTTAATAACCGATAAGAAAATATCTTCAATTCAGGAAATCGTTCCTTTGCTTGAAAAATTATCAAAGACAGGCAAACGATCTTTAGTAATTATTGCCGAAGACGTTGAGGGAGATGCTTTGGCAACATTGGTAGTGAATAAACTAAGAGGGACTTTCAATAGTTTAGCGGTTAAAGCTCCCGGATTTGGAGACAGAAAAAAGGAGATGCTTGAAGATCTGGCTGTAGTAACCGGCGGACAGGTTATTGCCGAAGAAAAGGGAATGAAGCTTGAAGCTGTTGATTTAAACATGCTTGGACGGGCAAGAAGGGTCGTGGCTTCAAAAGATTCAACTACCATTGTTGGTGGAAAAGGGAAGTCGGCGGATATAGACAAAAGAGTTGCTCAAATAAAAAACCAGATTGCTAAATCATCCTCTGATTTTGACAAAGAAAAACTTCAAGAGCGTCTGGCTAAATTATCAGGAGGAGTTGCGGTCATTAAAGTAGGTGCTCAAACAGAGACCGAACTCAAAGAGAAAAAATTCAGGATTGACGATGCGGTTGCGGCTACAAGGGCGGCTTTAGAGGAAGGAATTGTGGCCGGCGGTGGAGTCGCATTGCTGGATGTTTTAAGAGATTTACAGGAAAAATATATTCAGCCAAGAAAAGGAAAAATAGGAGACAAAGATTTGACAAACACGACAATTATAATGAACGATTTTTCAAAAGGTGTCTCAATCATCAGAAGCATACTCTCGCTGCCTATCAGAGCTATTGCTGAAAATTCGGGTGAGAATCCAGATAGGGTTGTCAGAGAGATAATTAAAAAAGATCTTGGCTGGGGCTACAATGCTTCTAGCGGCGAATATGGAGAGATGTTCGAGATGGGAATTATTGACCCCTTGAAAGTGGTCAAAACAGCATTGGTTAACGCCGTATCCGTTGCTTCGACTATTCTCACAACCGAAGCGGTTATTACTGATATTCCCGAAGAAAATCCTTCGACAGGCTCAGGGCGAGGTGGAATGCCTCCAATGGGAGGCGGAATGGGTATGGGTGATTACTAAAAAGTGCGGCGATATTGCCGCTCTTTTTGATTGAAAATAAAAACGGCCCAAGCCGTTTTATGATATTTTTATTCCTATGTTTAAGAACAAGTAGGGAGCCATCATGAGCCGATTACCGAAATCGTGTTTTATTTGGTCATTAATGATTTGGTAATTGTCTACCCCGAATTTGATGATATTTATTCTCATTCCGCCTTCAATTAAAATTATACTGCGTCTTTCTAAGATACTTAACTCTCCAAATGGATAAAAAACTCCGTCTTTGGTGGTGCCTATGCCCGGTATGTTGGAATTTTTTTTGGGATAAGTGTGCCTGTATTTGACAGAACCATCTTTGCCATCACCGAATACGGTCTTATCAAAATTTAAAGAAGGAATACCCCATTCCATACCGCCACTAGTCTTTACCTCAAACAGCCTAAGATTGAAGTTTCTAAAAGTCTTTCCACTGAACATATGACCTGCATCGGTATATTCCATATCGTCTTTTCTATATCCGATCGACCAGCCAGATAAGATGTGGTTTTTTGCAAAGTAGAACTCGAACTCCGTGTTTAAGCTTGTCAAATTATAATCAGAGCCAAAAATATTGCCTTGCCATCGAGTAAGATCTTGGCTGAAGATATCCCCTTGCCAATGAGCAAGACCAAATTTCAAGTAGATTCCGCCACGGTTTTTTTCTTTTTTGGGAAGTTTTGTAACAGCAACAGTATAGGACTGTCGAGTCTTGCCGTCTTGAGCGGTGACCGTGTAGGTAATTGGAGTGGTGAAATCTTTCATTATGCCTGAAGCCGGGTCAACCGTTGCGTTCTTGGAGATCTCAATAATTGGAATCAGAGTTGTGATATCAATATCAGACGGAACTGTTACGGAAATTTTGTGAGTTGTCTCGTCGATAGCACCTATTGAGCGATCGACGGTGAATGAAATAATTGTAGCGGCAGAGCTGACAAGTTCGGTGGTTGTTGAGGAGTTTTGAGCGGGAGAATCCAAAGGCCACATTAAGATAAACAAAAACAAGAAAGTTCGATTGACCAGTCTCACTTTTTGCCCTCCCATCTTTACTTTGATCCGGTTAATAGCTTGAAAAGAGGACTCTTCCAGTAGTTGGGAAAGTTTCTGGGATTTTTGATAAGGCTGAAGTCGGTATCAGAGCCGGAATCGCCTCCCCACATGACATACCAATAAATTCTTTCGGCTCTTAGATAGTTTTGCATTGGGCTGTTCTTGCCGAAATTATTCTGAATGTAAGAGATATGAAGGCTGGAATCTTTCACTCCTGATTCTGTAACCCATACCCTGAATCGCGCAAGAGATCCGCCAAGAATACCAACGTATTGGCTTGTGTTTCGTGGCTCATAGCTGTTAATTGCAATTATGATCTTGTTGGGATCCATTTGAACCAAACCAAGATTCGCCATTTTTTCGAGTTCGGTCGGACCGTACAAGCCAGATCCCAATGTGGATTGGGTTAGTAAAACTGCTCGACCGGGATGACGATTCTGGACATGGTTATAGACTCTTTTCAGGGACTCCATGTATTGTTCGATAGTTACGGTAGGCCCACCATTGCCGGAAACAATGGTTGTGAATTCGTTGCCAATTTGGAAGTAATGAATTTCCGGATAGGTAACGAATATCTGATCGATATCCTGTTCAAGGTTGGGGTTATTGATGAGATAGTAGTTATCAATTAGGCCAAGCATGTCAATACCGCCAATCGATCCGATCATTTTTATGACAGGATTTATTCTTTCTTCTTTGACGATTCCAACCCTTACGCCTTTTAAATTTCCGGTTTGTTTCAATAGAAGCAAGGCATCACGGTAAGCATCAATAGCCTCGCCGGTAGCGTGGATGCCAATATAGGGAGACCATTTAGAAAGCGTATCCTGAACAGTATTTTTGTCAAAAACTCCAAAATTATCGGGAGCAATAGGCGAAAGGCGAACCCCATCATTACAAGCTAGGAGGAAATAAACCAAAACTAAAGAGAAAAAAGATAGGAATCTTTTCACTTCTCGGATCCGTATTTTTAAGAAAACTGGCAATATGATAATACTAAAAACCCAAATAATCAATGGCCAATGTTGGGTATATTTTGATTTGAATTTTGATCTAAAAAGAGGTAATCTTTAGTTTGGTTTCGGAGGGGTCGCATAGTGGTTTAGTGCACCGCCTTGGAAAGGCGGCATGTCCGAAAGGGCATCGCGAGTTCGAATCTCGCCCCCTCCGCCAATAGTTTCATACAACTAACCGACGAGATAAATCCTCGTCTTTTTTGTTTCTAGAATTATACCGCTCAAGGCAACTGGTTTTTCGGAACCAGAATATTTTTATTCCTGCGATAAAAATTTCTTCTCCCTCGTCCCAATGGCTCCGCATTGTGCGGAGACCAAGCCCATTGGGACTGCGGGTCGTTCCTCTAACCCAGTTGCCTTTCGCTTGTAATTATTTTGAGTGAAATCCCTGCCCATTTATAGACCCTTTGGTTTCGAGAGTAACACAATGCTACAGAGTTTCTTGGCGGGCTAAAGCACGATGAACCTTTTCTGAGCCGGCTACTTGCTTGCGAACGTACTTTTTTGAAATAAGACGTTCGCTCTTTGAACCTGAAGGACATATGCCTTCAAAGAAGGACTCGGAGGCGTTTCGGCTTGGTTCCGCGAAACGCCGAGAGACAAGAAAGATTTGCCGCTGGAGCAAATCTATTCTGGTTCGATGAAGGCATATGGCCTGAAGGGGGATGAGCAGGAACGATTGACCTTTGTTTATAAAACGTGTAGGTTTGCGGTAGTTTCCGTTCTTTGTCAATTAGGAAAAGAAATGACAAAAAGACTGTTTTCTTTTGTTTTAGCGTTCTTGTTAGTACCATTGGCGGTTTATGCCCAATTCGGCAAAAATCAGGTAATTTGGGAAAAGACAGTCTGTAATTTTTACCAGTCGGCTCATTTTGATTTCTATCTCTGTTCTTTGGATATCAAAGACGAAGAAATTCAGAAACATTTGACCAATTTAGTAGCTCATGTTGAGGGCTCATACGAATATTTGAGCGTTAAACTCAATCATCAATTGAAGAAACGACCGATAGTTGTGGTTTCGCGTACTCATAGTACATTTGAGGCGCTTCATCTTGCCGGAGGGGAATTTATGCCTGAAGGCGTAGGGGCTTATGCATTTCCGAGGGGTTCTCGTCTTCTGCCCGATTCCGATATGATTCTTGTGGTCAAGCCGGATTTTCTGCCGGTCTTGAATCGTACCATCTATACTCATGAATTGGTGCACATCTTCCAATTTGACATGATCGGCTGGAGTTTTATCGGAAGAGCTATCGGTGCTGATTCAATCGAAGGTTGGCTCTATGAAGCTACTGCAGATTATTTGGCTAATAAATATGCTCCCTACTCGCGAGACGATATTCGTAAGATGACACAGCGTGTAGCTGCGGCAAATACTAAGAATCCAGAAATGGGTTTGCCGACGCTGGAAATGCTGTCACGCGGCCAGGCCAATCCTTATGCGCTTGGAGCCATGCCATTTATGTTTCTTGAATCTAGATTTGGCGAGCAAGCAATAATGGACTTGATTGTCAGTATCTTTAACCGGCATGGCCAGACGTTTTCTGAATTGTTGGCGGATATTTCACGGGGAGAGTTCTATAATGCCGAGGCGTTTGATCGCGCCCATCGTGATTATTGGGCAGGTAAATACGCTAAGGATTCTTTGGAACGGCCAAAGCCGTATCAAGAGACCCCCAGCATTAAAGGCCGCCAAATCATCAAACAGCCTTTTCCATATCCGCTGACATCGCCCGAAGTTTCGCCTGATGGAAATTTTGTGGCATTTCTAACTTATAATCCCAAGAACGGCATCGTCTTGGCTGTGGCGCGTATGCTGCCGCGTACTGCTCCGCCATATACACCGCAAGCTAGGCATAAAAAGTTTTGGATGTTTGGTAGCCAGATGGCTGTTCAAGATCCGCCCCTGCGGGTTTTGACGACATTTATGCCTCCTAAACATTACGAGTATATTATCGGTCAAGAACTTAATGTTTGGCCGTTTAATGGTTCAGATTTAGATTGGTGGCAGGATTCAAATTGGGTGCGTGATTTTAAGGAATCATTAGCTAATGTCGAAAAGAATAAAATGGATATCCAAGCTTTAAAAAACGATATCAACGGACTGGATTTGGAAAGAAATAAAACCAGGGACAAAGATGCCCAAGTCCAAATAGGAGATAAGATACAAACAAGTCGTGAACAAATCACTGCGCTTGAAAAAGAAGGCGTGTTGCTAGAGAAAAAACTAGAGGATGTGCAAAAAATTTCCAATGTCAGCATGATTGCATTTTTTGCCCGTAAGAACAGGGATCACGCTTTGTTTCTTCTTGATGCAAATACAGGTAAATTTATTCAGGAAATTGAATTTTCGCTAGATCAAGCATTCTCACCAAATTTTAGCGCCGACGGCAAAACCATATATTTTTCGGCGGCCAAGAACATTCAGCGCGATGTGTATTCAATGGATCTTGAAACGTATGAATTAAAAAACTTAACCAATAGTGGCGTGTTTAATAGCGCCCCGCGAGTATCGCCTGATAGAACCAAACTTGCATATGTGGCGTTTGACGGTAGTTTTCAGAAGCTGTTTCTTTTAAATCTAACCACCGGTGTTAGGGAGCAGTTGACTTTTGGCCGTTGGAACGACAATTCACCGAGTTGGTCGTCTGATAGTTCTATGCTTGTTTATACTTCCGATGAAAAGGATGAGATCTGGAATCTATACACGCTTGACTTGGCTACTCGTACCAATAAGCAATGGTCTGAAATCTACAGCGGTGTCTTTACTCCCAAGTTTGTTCCAGGCGAGAATGATCGCGTTGTGTATTCTGCCTTTCTGGAAGAAGACCAATTTAGGAGTTATATTTTTTCGAACTTTGAATTATTTGATGCCTTATTGAAAGAGCCGCTTCGGACTGTTGTGATCGGTCCGCCGGCTGACGGGAAAAAAGAGAATATGGAATTGGCGTTTCGCAGTCAGGAAGTTGCCAGTGAACAACTTGACCAGCGGCAGTTGGAAAATCTTCAGCCACCGCCAGCTCGCTGGAAGTTATACGGTTCGAATGTGAGCATCGGTGGGGGGACCTTTTTTGGAATGTTTGCCTCTTCTCAAGTTGCGGTTCAGGATATTTTGGCTAACCGAACTCATCTTGGACTCTATGCTCAATATGGCGGTTTCAAGTATATTGACTATACTTTTTTAGATCGTTCTCGGCGCTGGGGGTTAGCCGCAAATGTTAACTACACTCAATATCCGTTGAATTATTTATTGTACAACTTTGAAGGTCAATACCCGCGCTATCCGGCACCCAATAGCGGACAGAACCAGTTTTTGGTTAATAATACATGGATCAAAGAAACAAGTACGACGCTCTATACGGAATACCCGCTTAATAAATGGAGCCGTGTTGAGTTTGGGGTGCGGCCGCGTAAGCGGACATATTTTTTGCCCATGACGGATGCGGACATCGAATATTTTGGCGACCAGATTCCTGAAATTGACCGCCAGCTCTATAATTTTTTCAAAGATTCTAACGGCCAAACCAATGTTGGTTTTACCACAGCATTTGTACACGATACGGTCCTTTATTCAAATAATACGCTTGGACCTTTGCATGGCGATGCCTTGCGGGCCCAAGCGGAATATGGTCCGGGCCTGAATAAGAATTCAGCCGCGTATCTGACTATGCAGATTGACGCCCGCAAGTATATCCGGCTATCTAATAGTTCGTTGTTTGCGGTTCAGGCCAAGGGGCTTAAAAGCAACAAACCTAACGGCGACTTTATGTTCTTGGGCGGCAATGAAACGCTTCGGAATTATCCGTATTTCAGCGTTGCCGGTAATCAGGTTGGTTACGGAAGCGCGGAACTTCGTTTTCCGGTTGCGGATGCCGTATTATTCAATGCCATTCCCTTTCAGTTGCGTGGAGTATTTTTCAGTGACTATGCGGTGGTTAAATTCAGTAATGACATGTTTCCAACCCGCAAAGAATGGGCATACGGCTTCGGTCTGCAAACTTACTTATTTTTGCCCATGAATTTTGAATGGGCAAGAACCAGATTTGCCCCGAACAAATGGAATTTTAATTTCCGGATTGGCTTAAATTTTTAAACCTTACCTGTCTTGTTAGAAACTTTACAAGTCTGACTTGCAAAAACTTGCCTCCCAAATGGGGGCTTTTGTTTTTTTTAAATAGGTATATAGTTTTAGGCAGATAGCGTGTTCCTTGAAAAGAGAGGTATTTATGTTTCTTGCGTTAGCAGTTTTGTTGGCCATGGAAGTAACCGGTTCGGGGATAAGTCCGCCGGATATTAAGGATTTTACCCCTGTTCTGTCCAAAGAATTGGAATTTCGAATCGATGATTACAAAACGGCTTTTGTGGGCCGTGTAGTTGATTACCAGAATCCGAATGATCCGAATGAATTCGTTCAGGTGTACTATCGGCAAGCAGCTATTGTTTCTGAACGAGCAAGGGAAAAAAACGCCGTAGAAACCGACAGTCGCGATGGGAATTTATCTAATCTTAATTATCATCATCAACAGGAAGCGGAAATTCTCAACCGGGTTCAGCGGGCAACTGATGCTTTTGCTTATGTCCGGTGGCGTATAATTTATGATCCGCGAATCGGGCAAGATATTAAAACCGGATTTTTTCAGATTTGGCTTTTAGATTCAAGTGGGGTTTGGACATATCATACCCAACCCGCAGACGAGAAAAGTGCGTTTGCACATTCTCCATTCAGTGAACCGTCTAAAGTCGATCCCAAGAAGAGAATTAATGTCGGGATTCTCTTCTCTTTGGCTGATGCAATTCTCATTGTTCGGATTGATCAGGATGATGTCCAAGCTCTGGTCAAGGAGATAACCAATGACAAGAAATAAGGCATCTGTATTCGTGTTTACGTTTATTGCCTTTGCCTTACTGCCCTTTGCAATCGGTTGCGCTTCTGGTGGAATGAAAAAGCCGACGGTATACATTGACCGACCTAACAACATTCCCGCCGATATCCCTTCCCAATTTTTGGATCGATATGAGCGCTTCATTTCTAGTAAAGAACGAAAGGAATTTAAGAAACTTTTGACTGATGAGGAACGGCAGGCCTTTATTGATAAATTCTGGCTCAAACGAGACACTAATCCCACAACGCCAGAAAATGAGGAGAAGCAGAAAATTGACCGACTGATTGATAATATCGCCAACGAACCATTTTTTAGTACACCTGGTACAACCGGGCTATTGTTTCGCTCAAACGGAGGGTTCCGAGGCGATTTAGCCAAAGTGTATTTACTTCACGGCGAACCGGACGCAATGGATACGATTGAGAGTGTGAGCCATTCTTTTGTCTCTTTGATGCTCTGGGTTTATCTCAACCCTGAAAATGGAAATATTCTCTACGCCTTCCTGTTCTATCAGAAGGGTGGCTTGGGGTCTTTCCGCCTGTTTTTCCAAGATTCTTACCAGCTGGATCCGTGTGGTGCGATTTATGATGTTGCTATTGTCCGGCCCGATACTCCTTTTGCCGGAGGTGGTAGGCAAGATTGTTCCGAGGAACTTTATGAAGTCTATAATGAGATTGCACGTTCAAGCGGCAAGGGTGGAATTATTGGTGGGCACGTTTTTGCATGGGCGTTGTTCAATTTCTCTCAAGATAGTTCCGTCTTGCAGGGAAAAGTTCTTGAGCCGCCTAAGCCCGCATCAGAGATTGCCAAACAATCGAATGCGCGTGTTGTTGGCGAAGCGCCAAAGATTGATGGTGTTGCTGGGGTCGATTATATTCTTTCTTCTTGTGAACAGTGTAAGACATTTATTCCAGCCGAACTTAAGCTTGGTAAAGTGTTTGCGCTGACAATCCGCAGGAGTGATGTCGATTGGCGGATTGTCGGTAATCAGGCCAAAAGTGTATTGAAAGTAAGATTAGTGTTTGAAAGTGTTGCGGCGACGCAGGCACCATTAGTGTTTGAAAGGTGGGCGATTATCGAAAGCCTCAAGAATCTGATTGTTTCAGATCCTGTTGGCTATAGAGTAATTCCGTTATTGACAACCAATGAAATGGATCAGATTCCAGTCGGAACTTATTGGGTGAGTATTTATGTGAAAAATGTAACTCCAGGGTTGATGACTAAAAAATATAATGCCTGGTCCAAAAAATTCACAAAGTAATCCCATTTTACAGGTGGGATTTTTAATTGTAGAATAGTTTCGTGTTTTTTAAAAAATAGGCGATGAGCTAATGTGCGGAATATTCGGAGCGGTATCAGCTAAACCGGAACCACGTTTGCCTGAATGGGTATTTTTTGGTCTTTCCCAACTTCAGCATCGGGGACAGGAGAGTGTTGGTGTCGCTTATAGTGACGGCAATCAACTTCGGGTTGAAAAAGGCGAGGGCCTGGTCTCCCATGTTTTAACAGATGATAAGATTCGGGAGATTGCCGGCCATAACCCCACAATGATTATTGGCCAGACACGCTACTCAACCAGCAAGGGAACCTCTTCGCGGAATATCCAGCCTCAGTGGCTTGATACTCTGCAAGGCAAGCTTGCCTTGGTTCATAATGGTAATATTCCCAATTCGGAAGAAAAAAAGATGGAATTAATGAGGACAAGCAATTGGCAGGTTGATATTAATGCTGAAGCTAACGATAGCGAGTTCATGCTCAAAAAAATATTTTTTTTGGTAACTCAAAATGGCGGAGACATGGGCAAGGCAATCAAAGAATTTATGGAAACCGTCGATGGAAGTTACGCGTCGGCCCTCTTAAAGAAAGATGCAGTTTATCTTTTTAGAGATCCGTGGGGAAACAGACCCTTATTTATATCATCGAAAAACGGAATTGTTCTCTTTGCATCAGAAACATGTGCTCTTGAGGATTATTCTCCCAGTATAATCGAAATTACTCCGGGTAGAAGAGTGAAATTAAATCCGATTAATGATGATTTCCATTGTTTTGTGAACGTAGAGGGCTATCAGGCGGTGGATACAAAAAAGCCGAAAGCCCACTGTGTTTTTGAGAAAATATATTTTGCAAGACCGGATTCGAGAACATTCGGGAAAGAGCAGGAAGGAAGTTTCCGTTTTCGTTTAGGCCAAAAGTTAGCCAAGTTGTTCCCGATATCCGGAGCTGATTTTGTTAGTGGTATTCCCGAATCGGGACGTCCCGCTGCGGCCGGGTTTGCTTTTGAAAGTAAATTACCGACGCTGGATATTTACACTCGAAACCCTTTTATTTTAGGTAGAACGTTTATCAATCCAAACCCTGGGGATAGGGCCAGCTATTCTAAAAAGAAATATCATCTTATGAAATGGGTTCTGGAATATGCAAAAAATAAGAGTGTTATTCTTGTCGACGACTCTATTGTAAGGGGAAACACTATGAAAGGTAAAATTACCCAATTGTTTAATGCCGGAGCTAAAGAGGTACACTTACGAATAAGCGCTCCGCCGGTGATAGCCCCATGTTTTTATGGAATAGATATTCCAACGAAAGAAGAATTAATTACTGCCTCAATGTCTGAAGAAGAAATTCGGGAATGGCTTGGAGCAACTTCCCTCAAGTACCTGCCCGTTGAGATGCTAGAAGAAGTTATTAAGGAAGGTAGCGAGAATCCGGCGAATTTTTGTCGGGCTTGCTTTACTGGCGATTATCCCATTCCTCTTCACTAGAAGCCCTTTTGGGGCTTTATTTTTACATGGAATCATGATATAATGATGTATCGTGGAAGATAATGTCTCCAAAATTAAGGACAGGCTTGATGTTGTTGATGTTATATCCGGGTATTTGAAGTTGCAAAAAGCGGGTATGAACTTTAAGGCCCGCTGTCCTTTTCATAACGAGAAGACACCCTCCTTTGTTGTTTCGCCGGAACGCCAGGTTTGGCATTGTTTTGGGTGTTCCAAGGGGGGTGATATCTTTAGTTTCGTGCAGGACATAGAAGGCGTAGAATTTCCCGAGGCTTTAAGAATTCTTGCTGCCAAAGCCGGGATAGAACTAGATGTCTCCGCTAGGGGCGGATCCGCCTTTAGCGAAAAAGACGATAAGACAAAACTATATGAAGTATGCGAAGCGGCAACAAAGTTTTTTGAAAAACAATTTCACTCTAACACTGGCAAACGCGCCGTGGAATATTTAAAAAACAGAGGAGTAGAGGATAAAACAATTCAAGAATTTCGTTTAGGATTTGCTCCCAATGATTGGAATGCCTTGGGTACTTTTCTTAAAAATTGCGGTTATTCCGAGAGCGAGATAATAGAAGCCGGATTAGCTATCAAAAGAAATGACGGTTCCGGAGCATATGACAGGTTTCGTTCAAGAATAGTGTTTCCTATTTTTGACCTGAACGGACAAGTGATAGGATTTACCGGAAGAATTTTCGAATCTGACGATAAAGAAGCCGCCAAATATATAAATACTCCCCAAACTAGAATTTACGACAAGGGGAGGGTTCTTTACGGACTCAATAAAGCGAAGATGGAAATTAAACAAGCCGACCAATGCATTTTGGTGGAAGGCAATATGGATGCCCTGATGTCTCATCAAGCGGGAATAAAAAACGTCGTAGCTTCATCCGGGACAGCTTTGACGCCAAGCCATTTAACATTGCTTCGCAGATATACAACCAATTTAGGTTTTTGTTTTGATTCGGATCAAGCGGGAGCAATGGCAACCAAAAGAGGGATAGGTTTGGCTCTTAGCCAGAATTTTAATATTAAAGTTGTAGAAAACAACGATCCAGAATGCAAGGATCCTGCCGATGTTATCAAAAAAAATGCTGAAAATTGGTCTAATGCAATAAGCCAGGCTAAGCCGGTTATGGAATTTTATTTCAACAAAGCCAAGATTGGATTTGATCCCAATTCGTCTGATAGTAAAAAGTATGTTATCTCTGTTTTGTCTCCGTTTTTAAAGAGATTGACCAGCCAGGTGGAGAAAGCTCATTGGCTAACCCAATTGGCATTTTTATTGAGAGTAAAAGAAGAAGCAATTGAAGCCGATGTCGTTGCGGCAAAGGATGATCTTGAAGCGTATACGACCAACGACCAAGAAATTAAATCTGGGTCATCGGTTGTAAGTAGTGAGTCGTTAGTTCCAGCAGACCCATTGAGTGAAACCCTGTTATCGTTAGTAATGAAGGACCCGATACTTTTTAAAAATGATCTTAAGAATATAAATCCTGAATTGCTGGATTCTTATACGGCCGAAGCGATCGTAAAATTAACGGCAATCAGTTCTGATAATATAGCTGACTTATTGAAAGATTTCAGAGAGAAAAATCAAAGCTACAAACTGGAATTTGCATATCTAAAATCTCAAGAATTTTGGAAAGATTCCAAAGGTGAAGAATTAAAGATAGAATTCAATAACCTTATAAATAAACTGGAGGAACGTCATCTTCGAGCCAGACTGGAAAAAATAGGATTTGAAATGAGGATCGGGGATAATAAAGAACAGAGATTGGTTCTGGCTACGGAGGCGAATAAGATTTTAAATAGGTTGGGGGAAATACAGAGGTAAAATTTCTAATTTCTAATTACTAATTTTTAAACAAATGAAGAAAAAACTAAAAAAGAAGAAAGTTAAAAAGCCGGCCAAGAAACAGGCTAAGAAGAAAGTAAAGAAAGCGAAGAAGGCAAAAAAGGTTGTTAAAAAACCGAAAGGAAAACAGGCCGGCAACAAGAAGAGCCCGATTTCGGAGAGTGGAGTTTTGGCTTTAGTCGAAAAGGGTAGATCAAGAGGTTTTGTGACTCAAGCCGAGGTTCTCAATGCTTTTCCGAGCATAGAAAAAGACATCAAGGGGCTGGAGGCTCTTTATGAAAGATTGGAGTCGGCGAATATAAATATAATAGAATCGGGAAGAGTTTTTGAAGAAGAAAAAGTCAAAGAATATGATGAGAAAAAGAAAATAGAAACTGAATTCGGTGATGTCGCATCCGATTCTGTCCAGATGTATTTAAAAGAAATAGGCCGATATCCTTTGCTTACTGGAGATGAAGAAGTCGAACTTGCAAAAAAGATAGAAAAAAACGACGAGTCAGCAAGACATAAACTGGCTGTCTCAAATCTTCGTTTAGTTGTTTCTATTGCCAAAAAATATGTCGGCCGATCGGCTAACTTAACCCTGCTGGATTTAATACAAGAGGGTAATATTGGATTGTTCAAAGCTGTAGAGAAGTTTGATTATAAAAAGGGATATAAATTTTCGACCTATGCTACTTGGTGGATAAGGCAAGCTATTACACGCGCTTTGGCTGATCAAGGCAGGACAATCCGTATTCCGGTTCATATGGTGGAAACCATTAACAAATATCAGCAGGTGGTAAGGCGTTTGGTTCAGGATTTAGGTCGGGATCCGATGCCCGAAGAGATCGCTTCGGAGATGGGAATGGAAGTGGACAAGGTAAGGCATATTCAGAAAATTTCCCAGGAAACTATTTCTCTTGAGGCACCAGTAGGAGATGAAGACGAAGATAGTTCGCTGGAAAGTTTTATTCCTGATGATGATTCAATATCACCCTCGATGTCAGCTGCCCGGAAAATTCTTAAAAGCTATATTGACGAAATAATTGCCGATCTTACTCCGAGAGAGCAAAAAATTCTTGATATGCGGTTCGGTCTTGCCGATGGTGTAACCCATACTCTTGAAGAAGTGGGCAAAGTATTCACGGTTACTCGGGAACGTATCAGGCAAATTGAAGCCAAAGCGCTTGAAAAAATTCGCCAACATCATAAGCTCGGCAAACTTAAAGGCTACGAGTAAAAAACTTCCATGCGCGCCTGGCCCACTTCGTTATGGGCCCATGGCACGCCCTTCGGGTTTCCCGATTTATTCGTTAAATCTCCGCTTCTCTTTCACCATAGGTATCTATGGCTCAGTCGAATGCTCGATTTTGTCTCGAACTCGGGAAACACAGAAAGTTTTTTCTACTTGTTATTGAATGTTATAATTATCATATGTCCAAAAAAACATTATCTATTATTTTAATTGTAGCGATTTTGGGTGGATTACTGGCTTTTGGTTTTGGAAAAATCTATTCGCTCTCCAAAATTTTCCGAACTTCTTTGCCTTCGGCGGTTCCGTATGTTGGGTCTAACACTCCAACTCTCAAGCCTAAACCGGCAACAAGCGTGATTGTCGCAACAAAAGAGATTAACCTAGATATTCCGTTTACATCCCAAGCGCCTCATCTAAACTGGGACCAGCCATATCAAGATTTTTGCGAAGAAGCCTCGGTACTTATGGCAGTTCAATATTTACACAGAGAGTCAATTCCTAACGCCGATTTTGCCGATGAAAAAATGCTGGCAATAATGGACTTTGAAATTAAAAAGTTCGGTTACCACAGAGATACTAATGCGGAAGAAGTTGCTATAATTTTTCGAGAATTTTATGGAATTAAGGAAGTAAAAATCGTTTCTAATCCGACCGTTGAAGATATCAAGAAAGCATTAGTCGAGAAAAAAGCTGTAGTTGTTCCGGTAGTCGGACGTCAGCTTCATAATCCCTATTTCACTCCACCGGGGCCGCTTTATCATATGCTGGTTATAAAAGGATTTACCAAAGACGGCAACTTTATAACTAACGATCCCGGTACTCGCCGAGGGGCGGATTTTATTTATAAACCTGATGTTCTAATGAATGCAATTCACGACTGGAACGGCGGAAATGTTGATAGCGGCAGGAAGGTTGTGATTGTTGTTGGCTAATGTCGTTGTAGATCAAGCTCGGCATCTAATTGCAGAATTGGGGAAATTTTTTTGAGGCGGTGCGGAAGAAAGATGATAAGAAATATAAGTTCAAATAAACTTGCTACAGAAAAAGCGATAGGAATAGCTAAAATATCAAACGAGGGTCTTAACAGAAACCCTCCGCCGATGGCGATAATTAGTCCCAGAATGTTTAACACGACAGGAATAAGCGTGTTTTTTGTTGCATAAAATGCTCGCGCCAAGAGGTGGCGTAAAGATTCAGTCGGTATTGCCAAGGCAAAAATCCCCAGCATTGTTGAGGTTTTAAGAATAGCTTCTTCGGTGAACGCACCTCCGCCGAGAATTAACCGTATCAGTGGTTCTTTTATAGCGAAAGTTACAATTGCCGCCAGAACGCTCCCCCCCGATATTAGCCAGAAAGAATCTCTTAAAGTTTTTTTGAATTCTTTAAGCGAACTATCAGCAACAGATTTGGCCATGATTGGAAAAGATGTGGTTGATAAAGTAATACCGATGAGACTGACCGGAACACTCTGGAAATTGCGGGCGAAACTAAGGATTGCGATTGAACCGGCTCCAAGTGTTGAAGCAATGACCGTGAATCCCCAAAACATCGCTAACTCAACCGGATGCCCGAACATTTTTGGGATCATAAGTTTTATTGTTTTTTTAAATTCAGTTGTTTTAACTTTAAAACTTAATTTGAAACGAAAACCAGACGATAAAACATCGATTACCCGACTTAAGAGGTGAAGCGAAGCCCCAATAATAGTTCCAATAGCTACGCCAACAATGCCCAATATTGGCGATAAAAATAAGGTGCCACCTATAATGCCAAGATTATAAAGAATAGGGGAAAGGCCGTAGAAAAAGAATTTTCTTTTGGCGATGAGTAATGCTCCCAAGGTATTGGATATTCCAAACAAGATGGGGGATAAGGCAAGCACTCTTAATATTTTTGCGACTATCAGTTTTTCTTCGGGGCTAAATCCCGGGGCTACTAAAGTACTTACTGATTCAGCGAAGATAGCCAATAATACGGCCGCTATTGCCATCGTTGTTGTGGCTGTCGAGATAACCGAATTAGCATAATCATATGCACGCTTGCGGTCAGAATAAAAAAGGTCGGTAAATATTGGAACAAAAGCAGCTGCAATCCCACTGGCGATAAGAATATTGAACAAGAGGTCGGGCAGTAAAAAAGCTGCATTGTAAGCATCAAGTGTCCGAGTTGCGCCGAACGTCTGGGCAAAAATTCTGTCACGCAAAAGACCCGCTCCGTATGAAGCAAGAGTTGTGATACCTAAAACAAAACTGCCGGCCGGGATGAATTTTAAAAATCTTTTCATATTGGCAGTATATCACGGAGTTAGATATTTAACCTAAAACGCCCC
>CAZZGH010000011.1:0-18230 GCA_964653875.1 uncultured Candidatus Saccharibacteria bacterium | reverse complement strand
AACAAAAATAGGCAATCCGGTTTTCGGATCTGTTCCGATGGGTTTATTCGGTTCAACGACAGAACCGTCAATTCTGCGTGCGCCGCTGCAATCAGGATAGCGTTCGCAGCTCATAAACTTTCCGCTTCGTCCAAGCTTAATGATCATAGGACTATTGCAGATGGGGCATCTCCATTCTTTAGGTGCGGGGCCAAGATTGGTTAATTTGTCTATTTTTTCTTTTGCCCTAACGTCTTTATGGAAAGGGACATAAAAATCTTGCAGGGTTTTAAGATACTCTCTTTTTCCGGAAGCAATATCGTCAAGTTCATCTTCCATTTCAGCGGTAAAAGTGTCGCTGATATAGCTCATGAAATTTTCTTCAAGGAATGAACTGACAACTTCACCGGTATCGGTGGGCTTTAGTGCTCTGCCTTCTTTCTCAACATATTTGCGGTCGTACAGAGTTTTGATAGTGGATGCATACGTAGATGGACGCCCAATACCACGTTTCTCCAATTCTTTTATCAGGCCGGCTTCTGAATAACGAGGGAGTGGTTCTGTGTGTTTTTCTTCGCTCAAAATATCTTTAAGCGTCAGTACCTCGTTTATATCAACTTTAGGCAACTCTATGTCTTCGCCTTTAGCGTGTGCGTCGCAGGCAAGCCAGCCGTCAAACATAACGCGCGAACCGGTGGCAGAAAAATCAGGTACTCCGGTATCCTCACTTGGAAGCTCGGCTTCCAAGTGAGTAGTGGTGGTAATTTTTGTGCGCATAAGTTTTGCGTCGGACATTTGGGATGCGATAGTCCGTTCCCTGATGAGGCGGTATAGTTTTTTCTGGTCCTCGTTATTTCCGGCGGTTTCCTTGGAAACGTTTGTCGGACGGATTGCTTCATGCGCCTCTTGAGCGTTTTTGCTACTGGTTTTATATGTTCGCGGTTGCGAATAATTCTTACCGTATTTTTTTTCAACGAGATCAAGAATCTGTCCTTGAGCTGAAGTGGCTAAATTAACACTGTCAGTGCGCATGTAAGTAATTAAGCCCTGTTCATAAAGTTTTTGGGCAATACCCATGGTTCGGGAAGGTGTAAAACCAAGGCGTGAGCTTGCCGATTGTTGGAGCGTTGATGTTGTAAATGGTGGACGTGGCGAGCGTTTAACCTCACTTTCCGTAATATCTTTAACAAACCATGCACCGGTTTTACTTTTCTCAAGAATTTTTTCAGCGATTTTAATATCCTTGGGCTCGTCTTCACAGATAACCCTGAAGATAGTCTTATTATTTCCGGACACTTCGGCGGTGATTGTGTAATAGGTCTCGCTTTTGAAAGATCGTATTTCCCGTTCCCGCTCAACAATAATACGAAGAGCCGGGGATTGGACGCGGCCGGCAGATAGTCCATAGCGAACCTTTTTCCAAATTAAACCGGAAAGGTCATAACCCACGAGACGGTCAAGAACTCTGCGTGCTTCTTGTGCTTTCACAAGTTTTGAGTCTATTTTACGCGGATGCTCTAACGCTTCTTTTATGGCATCCTTGGTAATTTCATGAAAGACAATTCGCTTTGGATTTTTTAAGCTCAAAACTTCTGACACATGCCAAGCGATTGCCTCTCCTTCCCGGTCGGGGTCGGTAGCGAGATAAATCTCATCGGATTTTTCAGCAATATTTTTCAGGTCTTCCAGAATATTCACTTTTTCTTTGTCTATTTCGTAATGGGGGATGAAACCGCCTTTTATGTCTATAGCTTTTTTGTTGCTCTTTGGGAGGTCCCTTACGTGACCGACAGAAGCACGCACGGAAAAACCACTCCCTAAAAATTTAGAGACGGTACGGCTTTTAGTTGGACTTTCCACTATTACTAAGTTCATTTTTTAGATTTTTCTGTATTTTCCGTTGCCTATGTGTTTTATTATACCGCGTATTTCAAGCATGGATAAAGATACAGATACGGTTGACGTTTCTATGTTGGATATTCTTATAATATCATCCACAAACATAATGCCGTGTTCATCAAGCAAATCAACGATTTTCTTCTCGGTTGGATTTTTGGTTAGGATGCCCCTTTCCTTTTCAGAAAATAATTGTAAATTTTCATGATACTCATTAATGATATCATAAGCGTTCATAACAAGCTTGGCTCCGCTCTGAATTAAAGTGTTGGGGCCGGCAGATTTTGGAGACAGAACGCTTCCCGGAACAGCAAAAACATCCCGATTCTGATCAAGGGCGCATTTTGCGGTGATAAGCGCCCCACTTTTTTCGTCTGCTTCCACAACCAAGACTCCCAAAGATAGTCCGCTAATGATCCTGTCTCTTACGGCAAAATTGGATGCGAAAATCTTTTCCTCATCTGAATATTCAGAAACCAAAAGTCCATCATTTTTCAGTATGTTTTGAGCTAAAGTAAAATTGGTTCTAGGTCCGATATTTTTATCACCAACTCCGCCTCCAAGGACTGCTATGGTCTTACCTCCGCAATCCAATGTTGTTTGATGGGCTATTGCATCGATTCCCAGAGCCAAACCGCTTACGACAGTAAACCCGTTATTGGCAAGATCTCTGACTATCTGTTGGGTAGTTTCTTTTCCGTAATTTGTCAGTTTTCTGGTTCCCACAACGGCAAAGCAGCTGCTGTTCAGCAGAGAAATGTTTCCTCGGCAATAAAGTTGCTTGGGAGGGTCGGCGATTTGAAACAAAAGTTTGGGGAAATTTTCGTCTTTTGTTGTTATTCCAATTATCTCCTTCATGTTGATTCCGTTATAAACTTTTAGAAAAGGTATAGTTTAAGTTGTTTTATGTCAATTTTTATTATATATTTTGTTAATGTATTTGTCTGTAATCATCCCTGCCTACAACGAGGAAAAACACATCAGGAAAACTATTGAATCTATCCATCAGTATCTATCGAACAAGAAAATAGAGCACGAGATTTTGGTTATTACCGATGGTTCAAAGGATACCACCAATGATATTGTCCGCTCAATGATTGCTGAAATGCCGGACCTTCAATTATTAGATTACGATCGAAATAGGGGAAAGGGGTTTGCTGTTCGTCAGGGCATGCTCAAAGCCACGGGACAATACCGGCTTTTTACTGATGCCGATAACGCAACCTCCATAGATAATATTGAAAAAATGATGCCGTTCTTTGACCATGGTTACAATGTTGTTATCGGCTCCATAGCTCTAAAGGGCAGTATCGTTGCCAGCGGTTCGGAGCCAGTTTGGAGGAGATTGTTTGGAAAAATTGGCAATCTTTTTATTCAAATAATGGCCGTGCCGGGCATCAGCGATACACAGAGGGGATTTAAAATAATTACCGCCAAAGCCGCTCAAGATATTTTTTCAAGGGCGACAATTGACCGTTGGGGTTTTGATATAGAGATGCTCGCTTTGGCGAGAAAGTACGGCCACAAAATAAAAGAAATTCCTATAACTTGGAAAAACGATCCCAACAGCCATGTTGGTCTTAAAGCATACTTTCAGGTTTTGATGGAAACAGTTAAAATTAGATGGAACTTAATTACTGGACGGTATAACTAAAATGCTTAACGAGTTTCGACAAGATCTAGTTTCTGGCGATTGGGTTTTATTTGCCACAGAAAGAGCGAGGCGGCCATACCACGAACAAAAGAATGAAGAGGATACGGCGTATACATCAAAAGAGAACTGCCCATTTGAAGACCCTAAAAGTTCCGGAAATGATCCGGTTTGGTTTTACCCCGATGAAAAAGAATGGCGTATTGCTGTTGTTAAAAATAAATTCCCTTCAGTAAAACCAGGAGTTTGCGGTCCGGAAATGTCTACTGGCCCTTTTAAGGTTCATCCGGCTGCCGGAAACCACGACCTTTTTATTTACAAAGATCACGACCGCCATTTCGGAGACTTTTCACTAGATACAATGGTGGAAGTCGTCAGAGCGTATAAAAGGAGATATAAAGAAATCGTAAGTACCGACGGATGCGTGCGTTATGTTCTTATTTTTCATAATTTTGGCCGTGAGGGAGGCGCCAGTATTTATCATCCCCATAGCCAGATAATTTCAATGCCCATATTGCCGCCGGATGTGTCAAGAAGCATCAGTGGTTCTTATAATTTTTTTAAAGAACACGGGAAAAACGTCCACGATCTTATGCTTAACTGGGAGATGGAATCCGGCACGCGCATGGTATATGCCAATGAAAGATTTGTATCCTTCTGTCCCTTCGTTTCAAAGAATCCTTATGAAGTAAGAATATTTATGAAAAGCGGCCAGCCGCATTTTGAAGAATTGCCAGACGATTTTGACGGCGGGCTGGCCGATGTTCTTCTTGTTTCACTGAAAAAGATAAAAAAAGCCCTGAATAATCCGAGTTTTAATTTGTTTATTCATACGGCTCCGGTAGAATCATCGCACAAGCATGATTATTACAGCTGGCATATTGAAATTCTGCCTAAATTCGGCAAGTTAGGTGGATTTGAGCTGGGAACAGATATTGAAACCAACGCTGTTGATCCGGATGAAGCGGCGAAGCTGCTAAGGGAAACAAATATTTAAAATGGTTGAATTAGTTTCTTATATAAGTGAATGGGCGCTTGCGGTCATTAAAAAAACCGGTTATGCCGGGATTTTTCTTTTGTCGGCTCTTGAAAGCGCTGCGATACCGATACCGTCGGAGGTCGTTGTTCCGTTTTCGGGATTCTTGGCCGTATCGGGGGAATTTAATATCTGGCTCATCATTCTAACGGCCACGATGGCTAACTTGGCCGGTTCAATAATTTTATTTTGGATAGGCAGGTCAGGCGGGAGGTGGATATTAGAACGCTATGGGAAGTTTGTTTTAATTCACAAACATGATATGGAGAGGGGAGATAAGTGGTTTGCCAAATATGGAAGCAAAGCGGTTTTTTGGTCAAGAATGCTTCCGGTTGTCAGAACTTTTATTTCATTGCCGGCCGGAGTTTCCGGAATGAAATTTTCAAAATTTTGTTTGCTTACTTTTTGGGGGTCTCTGCCTTGGAATGCTGGGTTGGCTCTTGTTGGTTATAAAACCGGCGAAAATTGGGACATCTTGCATGATTATTTCAGGAGCGCAGATGTTGTTATAGTAATCTTAATAATAGTTTTTATTTGCTGGTATGCTTGGAAACATTTTAAAAATAGACATGTCTAAAAAATACATTGTCGCTAACTGGAAGATGAAGCCCGAATCGCTTGCCCAGGCTGAGCAGATTTTGGATTTTATTAATGACCACCTTGAGTCAA
This sequence comes from uncultured Candidatus Saccharibacteria bacterium, assembly GCA_964653875.1. Classification (GTDB taxonomy): domain Bacteria; phylum Patescibacteriota; class Minisyncoccia; order 2-02-FULL-40-12; family GWA2-44-9; genus 2-01-FULL-41-26. Next base: position 12,999 of record CAZZGH010000011.1, on the reverse strand, counting down.
GAAATGAAAAAGAGTTTTCTTTGGTTTTTTGTCCCCCGTTTGTTTTTTTGGAAGAAGTTGGGAAGATTTTAAAGACCTCTCATTTTGAGCATGAGGCCTCTCTAGGAGCACAGGATATTTTTTGGGAAGATAAGGGCGCTGACACGGGTGAAATTTCCGGACCAATGTTGAATAAACTTGGGGTCCAGTATGTCATTGTCGGGCATTCCGAAAGAAGATGGAAATTAGGGGAAACAGATGATGTGGTAAACAAAAAGCTCAAAGCCGTGTTAAGGAACAGAATGATACCGATAGTGTGTTTGGGAGAAAAAGAGCGTGATGGAAATTTTAAAGAGTTCTTAAAAGAACAAACAGAAAAAACTTTTGCCGGTTTGAGTCAAGATGAAATAGAAAAATGCATCATTGCGTATGAACCCGTCTGGGCTATTAGTTCAAATCCGGGAGCAAGGCCGGATACTCCTGAAAGCGCCCTCGAATCAATTTCTATAATTCAAGAAATTCTTGATTCAAGATTCAAGATTCAAGATTTACGATTTTTGTATGGCGGTTCCGTGACTTCCCAAAATGTAGCCGATTTTATCGGACAAAAAGAAATAGACGGAGTTTTGGTGGGTGGCGCCAGTGTTAATAAAGAAGAATTTGTTAAAATACTGTCCTTGATAAAATGAAAAATCTAAGAGAAATAGATCTAAAAGATAAAAAGGTTTTATTGAGAGTCGATTTTGATGTTCCGGTTTCCGACGAGGGGCAGATTGAAGAGCCGTTCCGAATCAAAAAGCAGAAAGAGACGCTTGATTACTTGGTTGGTCATGGCGCAAAAGTAGTTATGGTCGCCCACATTTCTGACCAATCAGTCGGTCAATCATTTGCTCCACTTATACAGCAACTTCACATTCTTTTGGGCTATGAAATTAATTTTATCAAAAATGTGTCTGAAGTAAGCGCGTATCTGGAGAACTATGCCACTTCGGTAAGCTTAGTGCAGGCGGTCCCTGCTTTGTTGGAAAATATCCGACAATTTCCAGGCGAAACAGAAAACGACAAAAGGCTTGCCTTGAGCTTGTCGAAGGGATTTGATCTATATGTAAATAATGCTCTTGCCGTATGCCATCGCAATCACGCGTCGGTTTCGGCAATCACAAAAGTATTGCCGAGTTATGCCGGATTTTTGATTGAAGAAGAAGTTGCTAAGCTTCGGGATGTTCTTGATTCTCCAAAAAACGGGAAGATTCTGATAATGGGAGGAGCCAAAGCGTCAACAAAAATTCCGGTAGTTAAAAACTTTTTAGATAAAGCGGACAAAATATTAGTAGGCGGAGTAATTGCCAACGATATCTTGAAGGCAAAAGGACAGGATGTGGGGGATTCTGTCGTTGATGAAAATGCTTCAGAACTGTTGGAAGGTTTGGATTTAAATAACCCGCAACTCGTTATGCCTAAGGATTTCAATATTTTTGGCACAAAGATTTCAGACATCGGTTCCGAAGCAATCAAAGAATTTTCGGAAATAATCAAAGATTCTAAAATGGTCGTCTGGAACGGCCCGATGGGAGTATTTGAGAATTCACAATTTGCTGACGGAACGAATAAGATTGCTCAAGCCATTACCGAATCGCCAGCCGTGAAAATAGTCGGCGGAGGAGATACGATTTCAGCTATTGATAAAATAGGTTTAATGAATAAATTTGATTTTGTCTCGACAGGCGGGGGAGCAATGCTGGCATTTCTTGCAGGCGAAAAACTGCCGGGACTTGAGACGTTGGGGTACTATTAAGATTGAAAATTTAAAAACCAAAATGCAAAATAACAATGTAAAATTCAAAGCTGCCAAAGACATTGTAGTAATCTATCACGGAGGATGTCCAGATGGATTTAGTGCGGCTTGGGTTGCGTGGAAAAAATTTGGAGATAAGGCTGAATATATTCCAGGACATCACGGTAATCCTATCCCCGAAAATTTAAATGGCAAGGAGATTTATATGCTTGATTTTGTTTATCCGGTTGAAGAAATGAAGAAGATTGTACAAGGTAGTAAAAAGGTTGTGGTGATAGATCACCATAAAAGCGCCGAAGAATCCGTAAAAATAGCTCAGGAATATCTTTATGAAATGAATCATTCTGGGGCAACATTATCTTGGAAATATTTTTACCCCAACACGGAGACGCCTTGGCTGATACGATATGTTGAGGATATGGATTTGTGGAAATTGGAACTACCAGATGTTTTTGCTGTGGCTATGGTTGTAAATAATACCGAACAGGATTTTGATATATGGACTAAATTGGCCAAAGATTTTGATGATGATACTACTCGAAATAAGCAGATAGAACAAGGTAATATAATTTTAAAATTTGAAAACAAGTTAACGAATGAAATAATGGATTCTAATAAAGAAATTGTTAAATTTGAGGGTTATGAAACCTACGCCGTTAATGCTCCTCATGTCTTTGCTTCCCAAATGGGTAATGCTTTATGCAAAGAAAAACCTCCTATAGCAATAATTTGGCAGCGGTCAGGCGGTAAGTTGGAGGTTTCGTTGAGGTCGGACGGAAGTGTTGATGTTTCAGAAATTGCCAAAAAGTACGGCGGAGGAGGCCATAAAGCGGCAGCTGGGTTTATGGTTGTGGCAGAGCAGTTTTTTCCGTGGAAAATAATTAAAGACAAAAAATAGAACGCAGCCTGCTTGACCGAATTCGAGGCAAATCTGAGCATTGCGACGAGCCATATAGACATATGGTGAAGAGCAAGCGGAGGATTTAACGAAGAAGTCGGTCAAGAGCGTACTCGCCAAATTAGATGGCGAGAGCGACAGGCAAGTTATATATGAAAAACAAAATCATTATTCATACTGACGGGGGAGCGAGGGGTAATCCGGGTCCAGCGGCTATTGGTGTGGTTATTGAAGGTTTAATGGGTAAAAAGGAGTACGGTGAATATATTGGCGAAACTACGAACAATGAAGCCGAATATCGGGCGGTTATTTTTGCGCTGAAGAAAGCCAAGCAATTGATAGGTTCGAATAAATGCAATGAGAGTATGGTCGAGTTTTTTCTGGATAGCGAGCTTGTGGTAAAACAGCTGAACAAGGAATATAAACTCAAAGACAAAAATATCCAGAACTTTTTTATTGAAATCTGGAATCTTACTTTCGATTTCGGCGGAGTTTCTTTCCGCTATGTTCCCAGAGAAGAAAACCGGGAAGCGGATAGGATTGTGAATCAGGTGCTGGATAGGGAAGGGAATAAATTACTATGAATCAAAAACCGCCTAAAGGCGGTTTTTGAACTTGTAAACAATAAGCCGAGTTCTGTCGAGGGCAATCATTTATCTAGGCTCATTGTTGCCAATGAGCTCAAGCGGTCTACTTGTCTTCAATGGCTTGCGCCATTGAGTTTGACCTTGCGCCCCGATAAGTATTTAGCCGTTTCACTTCCGGTCTTTTTATCCCTGGCCGGAACTAAGCTTACTAATGATTTAAGTCAATAATTTGGGATTAGCTTTCTTACCCTTTCGGGCAAAGACGTCTCTGATCGCAACTCTCGCGTCACCGCGGATGGGGATTACCCACTATCGTTTCCATGGCTTTTAAAACCATAGATGGTGCTCGGACTTTCCTCCCACTTAAGGGCGATTACCTAGTTTACAAGGTATATGTAGTATAACAGATATTTTTGTTAAGGTCAAAGTCATTGAAAACCAAAGATTTTTGTGGTATTTTCCTGCCATATCAGGATTATTAGAACGCAGCTGGCTTGGCTAGATACGAGGCAAAACCGAGCATTTGACTGAGCCATATATAATATAAATATGGTGAAGGAGAAGCGGAGGTTTTAACGAAGTAAATAGCCAAGAGCGTCCTCGCCAAAGTTTCGGCGAGAGCGGCCAGCAAGTTATAATGAAAAAAGCGGATTTATTCTTTAATGTTCTGCGCCTGCCAACTGATTTTCTGATGCTTCTGGCGGCTGGGGCGACCACATATATATTCAGAACTGAAATTTTGCGGACTTTCAGACCCGTGCTTTTTGAATTCAATCTTCCTCTTGCGGGTTATCTCTATTTGGTAGTTTTTGTTTCGGTTTTATTTGTTATTTCATATGCAATGTCTGGACTCTATTCAATGAAAGTAAGGATGGGTATGGTAGAAGAGTTTTCTAAAATATTAGTATCGTCTTCTGCGGCGGTAATGATCATCATTATATATATTTTCTTAAGGCAGGAACTTTTTAATTCCAGATTTTTAGTTTTAGGCGGTTGGTTTTTTAGCATTTTGTTTGTATTTTTAGGTCGGATTTTAATCAGATATCTTCAGGTATTTTTTGTGGCCAAACGCGATTTTGGTGTTCATAGGATAATGGTGGTAGGGAATGGTAACATAGCCACAAGTATTATCGAAGAGATAACAAAAAATCCATCCTCTGGTTATCGGATAGTAAAACATCTTCTAAATCCGGAAATCAAAGAGATCAGGTCTTCAGTCGGGAACCCCGGGCTAGATGAAGTTATTTTAACTAATTACGATCATTCGACTAACAAAGTAGCGGAGCTCATTGATTTTTGTAACGAGAATCATCTTATCTTTAAATTTGTTCCCAACTTGAGCCAGACGATAACCACAAATTACGAAGTGGATGTAATCAACGGGATGCCCTTGATAGAACTAAAGAGAACCGTTCTTGATGGATGGGGAAAAGTTATTAAGAGGGTTTTGGATGTTTTCGCCGGAATTTTTGGTTTGCTGGTCCTCTCTCCCCTTGTGGGTTTAATTGCCTTTGCCATAAAATGGGAAACAGAAGGTCCGGTTTTTGCCAAACTGAAGCGAGTCAGTAAAAATAAAGAATTTAATCTTCTAAAATTCAGAGGAATGATAAAGAATGCCGAAGAGTTGAAGCCTTATCTTGTGATTTTTAACGAAAGGAGAGACGGCCCTCTTTTTAAAATGAAGGATGACCCGAGACTTACTAGAGTAGGTCGCTTTATCAGGAAATACAGGCTTGATGAGATACCGCAATTTTGGAACATCTTAAGGGGCGATATGAGTTTGGTTGGTCCTCGGCCGCATCAGCCCGATGAAATTGAAAGATATAAAAAACATCACAAAAGAGTCCTGGTCATAAAAGCCGGGGCTACTGGCTTGGCACAGGTTTCAGGATCATCGGATTTGCTCTTTGAACAAGAAGTGGCTCTGGATACTTTTTATATTGAGAACTGGTCTTTATTTATTGATTTTAAAATAATCTTAAAAACTTTGGTCAAGATTTTTACGGATAGATCTGCCGCTTAACGAGTTTAAATGAAAATTGCTTTTGTCCACGAATATCTAAATCAATTTGGAGGAGCCGAAAGAATGCTTCAAGTTTTGTGCGCTTTATATCCAAGGGCTCCTATTTATACGTTGCTGTATGACAGAGGAACAACAGGGGGTGTATTTGACGGACGGGTTATAAAAACATCTTTTCTCCAGAATCTGCCTTTTGCCAAAAAATATCATACGATTTTTCCGCTTCTGATGCCTCTGGCAATTGAGCAGTTTGATTTTTCTGGTTACGATTTCGTTATTTCCGTATCCGCTTCTTTCGCCAAGGGGATTATTACAAAACCCCACACAAAGCATATTTGTTATTGCCTTACCCCCCCTAGATTTTTATGGGATAATAGCCAGAAATTTGTTGAAGAGTTTGGCTATCCTAAATTGGTAAAAAAATTTCTTCCTCCGCTTATAACTTATTTGAGAATTTGGGATAAAGAAGCGTCTTTGAGGGTTGATGAATTTTGGTCTATATCCAATTTTATCCAAAGCCGTATAAAAAAATACTATTCTAAGGATTCTAGTGTGATTTATCCTCCCGTAAATTTGAAAAAATTTCATGTATCCGACAAAATACGCGACTATTTTTTCATGACCGGCCGGTTGGTTTCATATAAAAGATTTGATGTAGCTATAAAAGCTTTCAACCAAAACGGATTGCCGCTTAAAATTGTTGGCATTGGGCCGGAACTAGATAAATTAAAGAAAATTGCCAATAAAAACATAGATTTTCTTGGTTTGGTTTCAGATGAAAAACTTGCTGATCTTTACTCACGTGCGCAGGCATGCGTTTTTCCCCAAGAAGAAGACTTTGGGATAGTTCCACTAGAATCAATGGCGTCAGGCAGGCCGGTTATTGCCTATCGAGCTGGTGGAGCTTTGGAAACGATTACTGAAAACAAGACCGGAATGTTTTTCAATGAGCAAAGCCCCGAATCACTTCGGGCGGCCATAGAAAAATTTCATAGCTTGAATTTCAGGCCCGAAGATTGCCGTAGTCAGGCAGAAAAATTTGACATCGAAGTTTTCAAGAATAAAATTTGTGAAAAACTTGATACTTAATGACGCACTATGATTATTGGAATCGATATCAGGATTTTGGGATCTGGAACAAAAACACGATCTATCCTGTGTTCGTTTCAAAGAGTTCTTTTTATAAGAGGGTTTTAAGCTTATTTAAAATAGTCAAGTAGTCCACAGTGAGCATCAAGTTATTAATTGTATAATATATCTATACGTAAGACTAATCATAATGTTTTTGTGACGATGTTTGATATTAAACCCGTAGATGATTCGGGGAACGTTGATGTTTCAAAAATTTACAATATTCAGTCGGTTCTTAATCTGGGAAGGAAGTTCAGAATAGGAAAAACGGGATTTTTAAGTGTTAAGAATAAAATATCAAGCATTAAGCAAAAAAAATTGGGATCTTATGCCAAAGAATCTAAGGCATCCAACAGCGATCCGGGAGCCATTAAATTTTTTGAACCGAGTACTCAATGCATAGAATACAACGCCAGAACGGATCCAGCAGAAGATTTGGAGAGATATATTAACGAAGATATTAATCTTGTCGCTGAACTAACGGCTGTTGGAGTCGAATTTCATGAAAAGAAATATTCTAAACCGACGAGGTACCGTCCAATTTTTGTAAAACATAAATCGGAAATTTCTAACGAAACTCCAAACTTTGAATTTCAAAATAAAGAATCTGTAGAAAATTATGAGACTGTATTGCGGCAGATAAATAAAAAAGTGCAACTTACTGACAATAAAGTATTGGTTGGCGAGCCAAAGGAGGTGGATGTTTTTAGTTTGGGAATCCTTACCCTGAAAGGGTCACAAGAGATGCAAGCGTCAAATGAACTGGATATGTGGGTAAAAGATTTTAGCAAAAAAACTTCCAATCTGTCTTCCAAAATTTCTAAATTTTTGCGAGTAAAGTTCTTACTAATCATTTTTGGCCTTTTGGGGTTGATGGTTTTCAGCTATTACGGCTCGGGTATTAAAAACCAACTAACCATAGAGAGTAGTTTAGCTGTCGCAAATATTGAAAACGCAGGAAAGAATATCAAGAACGGGGATTTTGTTTCCGCCTCAAGTAATTTTGCCCAAGCGTACCAGGAATTTTCCAAAGCAGGCGATAGTATGAATTTTTTGGGAGTCAGTTTCAGCTCTTTGCTTTCTGATCTTCCGGGGGCAGGTAAATTAAAATCGGCAAAAAACCTTATTGAGGCCGGCAAGTTGATGGCTAATGCCGGACAAGCCATGTCTGATGCTATGAGCGAAATAGCTAAAACTAACCTAATTTTATTGCCGTCGCTAGATGCCGAAAATGTTCAAAATGTTCAAAGCTCGGTTTTAAACATGGGAACGATCTCGGCGTCTCTAAAACGGGCTTTGACTTTATCCCAAAAGAATTTAAAGAATGCTAAAACTCTCCTGGCTGATATTGATGTCTCGAGTATCCCGGAAGATAAAAGAGCAAGCTTTGAAGAGTTTAATTCCAGATTGCCTCTATTCGAAAAATTGATAGACGATTTTGTGGGATATTCTAGATTTCTCGAAGATTTTATTGGGGGAAAGGGAACTAAACGATATTTAATCTTATTCCAAAATCCTTCAGAATTGAGACCTACTGGCGGATTCCCTGGAACTTATGGAGTAATTACATTTAAAGATGGAAAGCTTCAGGATTTCAAAGTTGATGATGTTTATAATCTTGATGGCCAGCTTCAGGAACTTATTATTCCGCCTATCCAGCTTCAACACATTACGCCAAATTGGGGAATGAGGGACGCGAACTGGTTTATAGATTTCCCGACATCGGCCAGAAAAATAACGACTTTTTTCAAAAAAGAATCTGGTTATGAAGTTGACGGAGTGATTACTTTCAATCCCCAGATTGTGGCTAAGATATTGGACATTGTCGGTCCGGTTGAAATGTCTGAATATGATCTGATTCTGGATTCGAATAACTTATTTTACACCCTTCAAGAAGAGGTTGAGTATAAAGGAGACCGTAAACAACCTAAGCAAATAATCGTAGATCTTGCTCCCAAAATGTTGGAAAAATTGTACTCGGCTGATTCGGACAAATGGCTGGAAGTGTTTAATTTATTGGTATCCAGCATAGAACAGAAGAATATTTTGATGTATTTCAGAGATCTGAATTTGGAAAGTTTTTCGGTGGACAAAGGTTTTTCCGGCCAGGTAAAAAATACTGATTCGGATTATCTTATGGTTACCTTTACCAACGTGAAGGGATCTAAAACCGACTTGGTCACAGATTCGTTTCTGGAGGTTCAGACTATGACTGAAGGCCGAGATATAAAACATAAGGTTTCAATAACCCGCACTCACAATGGGGGGGATAACAAATATGGATTTTATAATAAACAAAACCCGGCTTATGTAAGGGTTTTGGTTCCAGAGAACGCAGAGTTTTCAAGATTAGTAGGCAATTCAAGACCAAATTTCAAGCCGTTGATTGATTATAGTAATTTAGATTTCAAAAAAGATGAGGATCTGGTTAAGTTTGAAGAGGGAGGGTATTTTAATAATGAGACGGGCGTGACAATTTACAAAGAAGCGGGCAAAACCGAGTATGGTTTTTGGATGATAATTAATCCCGGGGAGACGAAGACTGTGGATTTGGAATATACCGTCCCGCTGCCGAAGTTGAACCTGCCTTCTGGCAGGCAGGGACAGGTCTCGAAAGGGACGGACTCAATGGAAGGCAATGTCGGTACTGGGACGTATCAATTCTATATCCAAAAACAGCCTGGTTTAGAAGTGGACGAGTTTAGTTTTTTACTGAATGGAAAATTGTATTATGAAGGCCGATTAGACAAAGATTTGATGATAACGCCACATTGACTTTTGTTATTTTTTGAAGTATCCTACTGCTCAATAATTAAAGATTAGGGAAGGTTAAAATACCCTGATGTTAATAAAAACATGAGAAGGCGAGAAATGATGGAAACTTCATATCCAGAAAATTCTGACGGCAGTCCGGAGAGTGTTTTTGAGGGACTGCATATTGCCGAGAAGTTTTTAAAAATGTATGTGGAGGATATGGCTAGGCTTCATCCCGATCAGAAAAAAAAGATAGAACAACATGTCAGTGGTATCTGTCCAAAAGGCGAGTGCCAGAAAAGGATAGATAATTTGGTCAGGAATATGCACGAAAATGATCCTAAAATGTCTCAACTGCCGGAGGGTGACCGTTGATGTGTTTGTTGCTTCATTTCCCAGCCCCTTGTGGGGCTTTTATATCCTATGATAAATATCCGTAACTTTTGTATTATCGCTCACATTGATCACGGAAAATCGACTTTGGCCGATCGTTTTTTAGAATTAACCAAAACAGTGGAGAAAAGGAAAATGCACGAACAGTATCTGGATACGATGGAGTTGGAGCAGGAGAGGGGGATTACCATAAAACTTCAGCCGGTAAAAATGTCCTACGAACTTAACGGACAAAAATATATTTTAAATTTAATTGACACTCCGGGGCATGTGGACTTTTCCTATGAAGTATCGCGCTCTTTAGCAGCGGTTGAGGGAGCCGTATTGCTTGTGGATGCTTCTAAGGGTGTTCAAGCTCAAACTTTGGCAAATTTACACTTAGCTCAACAGCAAGGATTGAAAATAATTCCCGTTTTGAACAAGATTGATTTGCCAAATGCTAGAGCAGAACAGATAAAAGAAGAATTAGCACATCTGTTGGGAGTTGATTCTGAAGATATTTTGGAAGTTTCAGCAAAAAATGGGACTAATGTGGAAAAAGTTTTGGAGAGGGTAATCAAAGAAGTCCCATCGCCTAAGGCCAGCGGACAAGAACAACCGTTAAAAGCGTTGATTTTTGATTCCACTTTTGATGCCTATAAAGGCGTCATCGCCTACATAAGAATATTTGAAGGTTCAATACGGAAAGGAGATAAGATTATGGCCTTTGCCACTAAAGTAAAAGCCGATGTTCTTGAGACGGGTTATTTCTCTCCTAATCTTACTGCCTCGGATATTGGCATGTCATCGGGAGAGATTGGTTATATTGCCACTGGACTGAAAGACCCCGGACAAGTAAGGGTCGGCGACACAATAACAAATGTAAAGCTTGAAACGTATAGCTTAAAACATGAAGAAGAAAATTCACGCTTCACCCCTTTACCGGGATATAAAGAACCGCGGCCGATGGTTTTCGCCAGTTTCTTTCCCGAAAAAAGCGAGGATTATGATATTTTGAAAGACGCTCTTGGCAAACTCAAACTGACTGATGCTTCTTTAATTTACGAACCGGAGTCATCGGCCGGATTGGGGCGAGGATTCCGTCTTGGTTTCTTGGGTATGCTTCATGTGGAAATAATTTCCGAGCGGCTGAAAAGGGAATTCGATCTTTCGCTCATTATTTCTTCTCCTTCTGTAGAATATGCTGTGAAAATGCAGAATGGCGAGGGGTTAAAAATTCGTTCGGCCTCAATGCTCCCAGATTTTTCCGGGATAACTGAAATCGCTGAGCCGATAGTTTATCTTGAGGTGCTTACGCCGACAGTTTATGTGGGCAGTGTCATGGAGTTGATTTCTACTTTTAGGAACGTCTATAAGGGAACGGATTATTTGGGCAAAGAAACAGCTTTATTAAAATATGAGATGCCCTTGTCAGAAGTTATTACTGATTTTTATGACAAATTAAAAAGCGTCTCTTCGGGCTATGCGTCAATGAGCTATGAACCCAAAGATATGCAGAAAGGCGATCTGGTCCGCCTTGATATTTTGATTGCTAAAGATATGGTGGAACCGTTTTCAAGGATAGTTCCCAAAGAAAAGGCCTATCAAGAAGGCCGGGCGATGGTTACGAAGTTAAAAGAAGTGGTACCGCCGCAAATGTTTGAGGTCTCTATCCAGGCGGCTATTGGAGGCAAGGTTATTGCCGCGGAGTCAATTCGGGCAAAACGAAAAGATGTCACCCAGCACATGTACGGCGGTGATATTACCCGTCGGATGAAATTATGGAAAAAGCAGAAACGGGGCAAAGAACGCATGAAAGAAACCGGCCGGGTCAATCTGCCCCAGGACGTTTTTCTCAAGATGCTGAAGAGATAACCGCTAACACAACATCTCCGCATCTCGCCCCGAACCTCCCCTCTATCACAACTCCGCAATGCGAACAAAATGGGGTCTCATTTCATAAATATGCGAGAGCGCTTCGCTATTTCGCATATTTAATCATTCGACTCCTATTTTGATTACCGCATTGCTCCGTGGAATGATATCAGAGAGGTTCGAGGCTTGCTGCCCACCATTCTGTAGCATTGTGTTATCCTCGAAACCAAACGGTCTGAAATAGGCGGGGTTTCGCTTGTAGCTATTAAATTTTGATGCTTAAATTAGATTATGAAAATCTTAGTTTTTACAGAAGGAACAATCTTGGTACATAAAAGTGGTAGTGGTTTGCCGAGAGAAGAAATAGTAAGACAGGTTGAAAGAAAAGAAGAGTCGGTTAAGAATTATACATCTTATGTCCCAATCGGGAATGCTCCCGAAAAGATTAAGAAGTGGAAAGATAATGGAGCTATAATCGTATATCTTACTTCGAGAAGAAAACCAGAAGAAGTAGAAGCGATAAAAAATGTCTTAAAAAGATACAACTTTCCTGGTGGCGACTTAGTTTGTCGTGAAAATAATGAAACTTATGCCAATGTTGCTGAGAGGATAATACCCAATGTTCTTGTTGAAGATGACTGTGAAAGTATAGGTGGGGAAGTCGAGATGACATATCCTTACATATCGGACAAGTTAAAAAAAAGAATAAAGTCGGTAGCAGTAAAAGAGTTTTCTGGTATAGATAACTTGCCAGATAGTTTTTAGTTTGAGCAACACCTTCATCCCAAATTATAAAGCGAAGGACATATGCCTTCAGAGAAGGACTCGGAGGCATTTCGGCTTGGTTCTGCGAAATGCCGAGAGACAAGAAAGATTTGCCGCAGGAGCAAATCTATTCTGGTTCGAGGAAGGCATGTGTCCTAAGCTAGTTTTTGGATGAGGCGGAGCGAAGCGTTTTTTGTTATACTTAATAAAATGCTGGGATGAGGAGAAATCCAACCATTGATATGGTGACCAACAGGGAAATGAGTATCCAGATTACTCGGATTGTTTTTCGATTTAGCATGATTACATAATAACATGAGATTCTTAAACTCCAAAATTTTTACTGTTCTGGCCGGCATCGTTACTTTGTGGTTTGTTTTTTCTTCAATTAACCTCAACTCACAGAGAAATACGGTTAATAAGGATGTAAAGAATATCGAAGCCAAAATACACGATATCCAGGAAGATATAGGGTATTTTAATAAGTTCTCAGCTTATTTTAAGACTTCTGCTTTTCTTGAAAAAGAAGCCCGTTTGAAGTTAAATTATAAAGCTCAGGGAGAAGATGTGGTCTTTATATATAGAGATAAGAATGTTAAAAAAGCGTCCGAGTCCGTAAATTTTGAAAAATTGTTGGAAAGTCTCCCCAATTATCAAAAGTGGTTTTTCTATCTTCTTGGCTATTGATTTCGGAGCGGGTTAGTAGATGACGTTCGAACCTATTTCCAGTCATCAACTGAGTTATTTTATATACCTAGTTTATCAGCAAAAATCGCTAAAATCAATTAAAAAGCCGACACGCTAGTCGGCTAATACTTCATAG
>CAZZGH010000010.1:0-18745 GCA_964653875.1 uncultured Candidatus Saccharibacteria bacterium | reverse complement strand
TGTCCGGATTAAAAAATCCGCTCTCCTCCCAGAGTTTATAAATTTTGTCTTCAACTTCTTTGGGATTGTATGTTTTTGAAAGCTTCCTTGACATGTGTCAATTTAGTAGTACACTTTTGAAAGTTTAAATAAATTGTAGCTTAAAAAGAGAGGTTTCACAATGAGCCCAAAGACCGTTTTTCCGGATTATGATTATACCGTTCATGACGATAAGGGGGTAAGGGGGTTTAAGGATGAAGAGGAACTTCCCATTAGCAGAGAGAATTGGGGAAACAGCCGCCAGTATCATTCCGATAGCGGATGCATGGAATGTTCATTTGTTCAGGATACAAAGACGTTGTTTGTTTTTATGGTTCCGAGGGAGAAGAGAAATTCGGCCGGAACTAAGCCAGAATTTGTCGGTAAGTTTACAATGCCCGGATGGGCGGGACATTCAAGTTTTTACATGTTCCGATGCAAGTACTGTGATGAAATTGTGGTTGATTATCCTCATGGCTACCGTGGCGATAGTGGTTTGATGTATCTGCGTTGCAGTAACGGCAATTGCCAGTCTGAGATTGACATGACGTCAGCAGAGGCTTATGAGAGGGATAATCTGTTTGTCCCTCTTGCGTTGCGTCCATCCAAAGAACGCCGGAAGATTCTCAAAGAAATCGCTGAGAGCTCGGAGAGGTTTCGGGAGAATTTGCAAAAGGTAGAAGATCTGGGCGTGAGGCCTCTGTCTGTCGGGGAAGATGACGGGGTTGGTGGAACCTTGTGGAATAAGGTTTTGAGATTTTTTAGATTAAAATCCTAAATTTGCATCCATTTTTACCGCGCTAAGCGCGGTTTTGTTTTTCCCTCCTTTTCTTGAAAAGAGAGGTCTGTTTTTTAAAAAAGTAAAATATCCGGCAACTGCTATCATGGCCGCATTATCGCCGGTGTATTCTATTGGCGGTTGGAAATATTTTATTCCTGCTTCGGTGGAGTTTTTTTGAAGTTCCGAACGCAGTAATTTATTAGCCGAAACACCGCCAGACAACAAAATCGACTTAACATTGAATTCTTTGGCGGCGCGTATAGTTTTTTGTATTAAGACATCAACAGCCGCTTTTTGAAATTCATAACAAATTTCATTGACTATGGCGGGGGATATTTTAATTCCAGAATTTTTTAAATCATGAATTTTATAAAGCACTGCAGTTTTAAGTCCGGAATAACTAAAGTCATAATTCTTAGATTTAATCATTGGTCTTGGGAATTCAACTGGAAACTGCCCGGCCTTCGCAGCCGAAGCAGCTGCTTCGGCGGAGTAGGCAAAACTGGAAACCGTAAACCTTTCAGCTCTGGCCGAAACGGCCGGTCCGCCCGGATATCCAAGACCCAAAAGACGGGCGACTTTATCAAATGCCTCACCGACAGCGTCGTCTAAAGTTTCCCCGACTATTTTGTATTGGCCATGGTTCTTCATTAAAACCAATTCTGTATGGCCCCCCGAAACAACTAAATTGAGAGCAGGGAAAATACCGGTCATTTTTTCTCCGGCTAACCAGTTTGAATGAATATGACCTTCAAGGTGGTTTACTCCGACGAGGGGTTTTCCCGAGAGCCAAGCCAAAGTTTTTGCGAAAGTAAGACCGACAAGCAGAGCGGGCCCGAGGCCGGGCCCGCGGGTAACGGCAATAAGGTCAACTGGGAATTTTTCATTTTTCATTTTCCATTTCCCGTTTTTTGCAGCCTCTTTCAAAGCAAGGAAAAAAACATGTTTTATGTTTTTAACATGTTCACGTGCGGCAAGAGAAGGGACAACTCCGCCGTATTTGGCGTGTAATTTTACCTGAGATGATACAATGTTGGATAAAACTTTGATCTTATCTTTACCAATCATCTCAATCACAGATACTGCTGTTTCGTCACAAGATGTTTCAATTCCCAAAATTTTCATAACAGCTAGATTTTATCATTTTACTAATTTTTATCAACATTATTTCTTGAACGACCGATACTAGATATGCTATAATAAATCCGTAGTACTAATGGCCCTATCGTCTAATGGTCAGGACACCAACTTTTCAAGTTGAGAATCGGGGTTCGATTCCCCGTAGGGCTGCATGGAATTTAGGAAAGATTACCAAGCAGCACTTGCTCTTCGACTCGAGGGTAAAACCTATGGAGAAATTAGGAAAACTTTTAAGATACCGAAATCCACCCTTAGTGGTTGGTTTTCTGCCTTGAAAATAAATAATAAAGCAAAAAAAATTTTGGAATCTAAGAAAAAAAATGGATATTATAAACTTGTTGAGTTTAACAAAACAAGAACCTCCGAAATACTTAAAGAAAATGAAAATATACGGAAAAAATATGAGTCTATTGTTGGGAGATTAAGTAGTAGGGAATTAATGATTCTTGGGGCGGCTTTATATTGGGGCGAAGGCTACAAAAACTTTAATCAAAAAAGATCTGTATATCCTTATGTATGTTTGGGAAACTCTGATCCAGAAATGATAATAATTTTTATTCATTTTCTTGAAAAAATACTTGGCATTAGAAAAGATAGAATTAGAGCTCCAATTTTTATTTATCCAGGCATGATTCCAGAAAAAGCAGTAGATTATTGGCAAAAGTTAACTAAAATTCCAAGAGAAAATTTTCGTTGCCAGATGGCTTTAAGTAGAGCTAGTCAAGGAAAGAGGCCTAAAAACCTTTTGCCATACGGCACTCTTCAGCTTAGAGTGATTAAGCGGCAGGAGTTTTTCAAAATCAAGGGATTGATGGATGGGATTATTAAAAACATTTAATCGATTCCCCGTAGGGCTGCCATTATGGAAAACCTACATAACAAAAAGAACAGAAATGCTGTTTTTGTTAGGCTTGTAATTAAAAGTTAGGCGTGTTAAATATTAGCCAAGTTCTTTAAAGAAAGGTTTTATGGCAAAGAAAACTCTTGCTGAGCAAATTACTGAACGAAGAAAGGAAATGGAGGATAAGAATATTAATGGCAAAACAGCCCATATTGCAACAGTATTAGGAAGTAGAACTGAGGAAGGAAAAGACGGTTGCGAAGTCGTGGTGTGGAAGTTTGAAAATAAAAGATTCTGGATAGAAGATTACAGTATAGAGTATAGTGGTAGTGATGGAACAATGGGCGGATTTCACAGAGAAGTTAAGTATAATGGGAAGCGCGTTTTTTATATGGCTGGTGGGGGTGAGGAATCATTTATTCCTGGCGAATGGGAAAAAGAATTCAATAGATTGCACTCAAGGGCTCAGAAGAGATACAAGGAACTAGAAGAAGCAAAAACAAAATTATCGGGATGGAGAAAAGAAGAACAAGAACGAAAAGAAAGAACGAAGTGGGGGTTATGAGTGGCTTAGTGCCACTTTTTAATTATCTAAAAACCACCCTATAGGGTGGTTTTTAGAGAGAAGAGACTATTTTTTTGAATATTTCCGGTTCGTTCTCGGCTAGGTCGGCTAGAATTTTGCGGTCTAATTCTACGTTGGCTTTGAGGAGTTTGTTTATGAGTTTTGAGTAGGTTGTGCTGTTTTCTCTGGCGGCGGCGTTGATTTTGATGGTCCAAAGATTGCGCATCGTTCTCTTTTTCTTTTTTCTATCGGCAAATTGGAATGACCAGGCATGAAGAAGCCCCTCTTTGGCTTGTCGATATTTGGTGTTTCGGGTCCACATAAAACCCTTTGCGTGTTTCAGCAGTCTTTTCCTTCGGGCGTTTGCAATTGTTCCTCGTTTTACTCTTGGCATTTTTAGAAATTAGTAATTATAAGTTTATTATATATTGCTCTGAAGTAGAGCCTTAGCGCTCTTTAGCAATGTTTTAGGAGCCATTATGTGGCCTTTCTTATTTCTTGCGGCACTGCCGGCTTCTTTGGCGTTAAAATGATCCTGATGGGGCGGGCGTTTCATTAATTTGCCCCTTCCGGTGATTTTAACCCTTTTCAAAAGTGATTTGTTTGTTTTTCCTGTATGCATCATCTACGAATTACTAATCTCTTACGAATGTACGAATCTGTTATTAGTATATTCGTACTTTATTCGTAATTAGTAGATTATTTTTTAATTGTGGTTGTCCAACCGAAAGGTGATCTTTTTACAGCTTCCTGAACGGTAAATTCTCCTTTGATTAATTTTGTAAAATTATTAAGCCGTTCTTTGCCCAATTGGGCAAGAGCCTTTTCTCTTCCTCTTAAGGTTAATTCTATCTTGACGATATGGCCCTCATTTAGAAATTCTCCTATTTGCTTGGCCTTGAATTCCAGATCATGGATTCCTGTCTTAAATCCTACTCTTACCGTCTTTCTTTCTTGTTCTTTTTGCTTAGAACCGGATTTCTTTTCTTGGCGCTCCTTGCGGTATATATATTTACCATAATCCATGATTTTGGCAATGGGGGGCTGAACATTTGGACCCACCTCGGCCAAATCTAACCCCTTCTCTCGGGCGAGCTTTAGCGCGTCAAAAGTCTTCATTGTTCCAAGCTGCTTTCCGGTTTCATCTATAACCTGGATCTCTATCGCCTTTATTTGGTTGTTTATTCTTAATCTTTTTAGCAATGTAATAAGTTATTCTAACATGGTAATTACAAAAAGAAAAGCTTTTGACTTTTAGTGTTTTTTGTGCTAAGATTTAAGATGCTGGGGGTGAAAGGCTTCGACACGGGTTCTTTCTACAATTGACGCTGGAGGTGGATGGTCGTCAACCACTATAATTTCCCGACTAAACTTGTAACTGGCAATCAAAATACCAATTACGCTTTCGCCTAACTTAGTTTAGGCAAGCCATTCTGCCGCGATGCTCGCTAGCGGACCACAGAGTGTCATAAGCGAACTTTAGCAGATTCGTTGTCCTTCCGAATTCTGCCGAAAAATTGTAAGGACTAGCGCGCGTTTATTTTGTTCATTTTTTAACCGCCCGCGAAATACTAAATGAAATATTTCAGTACACGTCATTGCGGTAAACCTTTGGACGGCGGTTCAACTCCGCCCATCTCCACTACTTCGCTCTTCGCTAACGCTCGGAGCTACGAAGTGCACAACACTACTAAGAATCGCTTAACGGCGATTTTTGGTTTAGTCCTCGGTACTACCGTGTTGTTTGGCTCGGGCGATGTCTTTTTTCTTAATAGTTTCGCGTTTGTCGTA
The DNA here is from genome assembly GCA_964653875.1 of uncultured Candidatus Saccharibacteria bacterium. Classification (GTDB taxonomy): domain Bacteria; phylum Patescibacteriota; class Minisyncoccia; order 2-02-FULL-40-12; family GWA2-44-9; genus 2-01-FULL-41-26. The sequence goes on along the minus strand of CAZZGH010000010.1, from coordinate 13,609 downwards.
TTTTTTCTTACCGCGAGCGATACCGATTAGGAGTTTTATCCGACTTTTCTTGTCATAAAGTTTTAGGGGTACAAGCGTTAGCCCGTGAGTTTGCGAAGTGCCGACCAAAACCGAAATTTGTTTTTTGGAAAGCAAAAGTTTTCGGGAAGATTGAGGGTCATAGTCGGCAGGAATGTTGCCGACTTGATAAGGCGAAATAGTGGCACCAATCAAAAAAGGTTCTCCGTTGAGTATTTTCACATAAGAACCTTTTATTGAAACCTTTCCTGTTTTGATTGATTTAACCTCATACCCTTTCAGCACAATTCCTGCCTCAAGAGTTTCCAGGATCTCATAATCAAACCCCGCCTTTGGATTATTCGCGTATTCCACACTACTTATTTTCTTTCTTCTAGTTTAACTTTCATTTTCATTTCTTGATCTTTCCTTAGAACTGTCAGTTCAACCTCGCTTTGAGCAGGATATTTCTGGAGCATGTCTTGAAGTTCGTCTGATATTTTCTCCCCGTTTAATTCCAGAATTATGTCATTTTCTTTGATTCCAGCTCGGGCAGCGGGGGAATTGGGAACTATAGCTACAGAATCCGGGCGATGATCGCGAACCACCAAAGCCCCATAATCAACCGGCAGAGAATATTGCTTCTGGAGTTTTTTATCCAGCTTTATATATTGGAGCCCCAGATACGGCTTAACAATTCTTCCGTATTTTATGATATCTTCAAGGTCTTGCTTTGCCCAGTTGATTGGAATTGAAAACCCGATATTTTGGGCGCCAAAAATAATAGCAGTGTTTATACCGATAACCTCACCGTCAATATTTATCAGCGGACCGCCCGAATTACCTTGATTAATAGCTACATCGGTCTGGAGTACGCCTCTTAAGTGCTCCATCTCTCCTTCGGTGCCTAAAGCGGCGGAAATGCTTCTTGATAAGCCGGAAATTATTCCTCTTGAGACTGTATTTGAAAACATACCTAGGGCATTGCCGATGGCAAGTACGGTTTGCCCCAGTTCAAGTTTTCCGGAATTTCCAAGACGAACAGTCGGTAAACCTTTAGCATTTATCTTCAAAACAGCGATATCGTTAATCGGATCACGGGAAAGGACTTTTGCCGGATACTCGGAGTTGTCGGTGGTTATAACTGTGTAATCAGCTTCTTGGTCAAAAACGACATGTTTATTAGTGAGGATCAGGCCATTGGGATGAACGATAAACCCAGAGCCACCGCCTACGCTGATTTTTTCTTTTTGACTGTCTTCGACTTCTCCGAATAAGAACGGGTTTGAAAAGGGAGTGCCGGGAATGCCCTGGCTGGGCAAGCCATAAACGCCCTTAATTTTTGGAAGGAATTTTGATATAACAATACTGACAACCGAAGGGGCGACCTTCCTAACCGCTTCGATGGGCAATTTATCGTATTCGTTTGTAGTCATGCCTCAATAATACCTAAAAACAAATTATATGAAAAGACTGGATAGAAAATTCTTTGATAGGCTGACGATAAAAGTTGCCCAAGAACTTTTGGGTAAATTTCTAGTGTGTAAAATAGATAATAAAATTATTAAAGCCAGAATAATTGAAACCGAGGCATATTGTGGGACGCGGGATCTTGCCTGCCATGCTTCCAAAGGTTTGAAGACGGTGAAAAAATACCGGAGGGTCGGATTAAAAAATCCAAAAGAATCGGAATAGAGTATGCTGGTGTGTGGCGGCACAAACTATGGAGGTTTTATTCGTAAGAGCTTCTTGACTTGAAATGTGGGGAGGAGTATTCTGCTGGCAACGTGTTCTTAAAAAGGAAAACAAAATGGAGCAGCCAGTTTTTCGCTCTGTAAGACTTGATGCTGTTGATGAGAAGCTGGAACTTCTTGGGAGAAGGGGTGTTTTTCTTATCGGTGGTGAAATTGACCATAGCACCGTGGGGGGATTGTTTGCCAACTTATTTACGAAATTAACCTTCGAAAACAAAAATCGGCTTTGGGTGATGCTTGATTCTCCTGGCGGAGATATTAATCAGGGGCTTGCTGTCCATGATTTTTTGAAGGCCGTTGCTCTTCAGGGTTGGGAAGTAAACATTATATCTATCGGTCAGGTTGCTTCAATGGCAGTTTGTATCCTTCAGGCCGGAACAAACCGATATGCTTTCCCGAATACCCAATTTACCATTCACCAGGCTAGTTTATTTGGAGATAGCGACCCCCAAGAAGTCAATAAGCTTATGGAAAATGCCAGAGAGCTTGAACGGCTCAATGAGGTTGTTCTAAGAATTATTGCCGAACGTTCGGGAGTGGATTTGGAAGAGTTATTTAAAATTTCTAAGAAGACGAATTATTCAATGAGTGCTGATAAGGCCAAAGCATTTGGTCAACACGGACTGATTGATAAAGTTATTACTACGTTCCCTTTCCTAATATAATGGCTCAATTGAGCCATTTTTTGTTTGGTATTTTTAGAGTATTCTTTAGTTGGGTTCTTTTAAAGGGACTATCCATGAAACAGCGATTCTTGTGTAGATTTAGAGATTGGCTTTTTGATTTATTGATAGATTATCTAGTTAATTCCAGCTGGACGATCGTAATAAGGGATTTCAAGAAATCGGAAAAAAGAAGCGAAAGAGACTATGTTGGTTTGATTAGTGATGTAAATAGGGTGATATATCTTGACAAAGACGGAGGAACCCCAAGAATTCTTATTCATGAATTATGCCATTTTGGGCTCGGAACTGTTTTTGAGAAAATGTCTGGAGATCTGCCATGGAAAAAAATAAAAAAAATGAAAGGAAGGCGTCGGACAAATAAAGAATTTAAGTGGAGAGAGCTTAGGACATTAGATTTTGAAAAGCTTTTTTATAATTCTTTAAACAAGAGGCAGATACAAATTTTGCAGAGTTTTATTAGTGAAGCAAAAGAAAGATACAAACAGGACAACGGCTAATGCGGCCGTTTTTTTATTTGAAAAATTAATGTAAAATAGAACCATGTCTAAATCTTGGTTAAGAAAAGAAATTTCAAATAAATTTTCGGATATAGAATTCGATGTCTTAACACCCCCAGAAGATAAAATGGGGGATTATTCGACTAACCTTGCTTTTGTTCTGGCAAAGAAGGGCAAAACTAACCCGATGAGTGCTGGCAAGAAATTGGTTGAGGAATTTTCCGGAGATAAAGAATTTGGCAAAACATTCAGCAAAATACAGCTTGTTCCGCCTGGATTTATTAATTTTTGTTTCAATAAAGATTACTTGCGAACTTTGTTGTTGGAAATTATTAAAGAAGGAGAAAAATTTGGTAATTCCGAAGTCGGCAAGGGAATCAAAATAAACCTCGAATTCGTATCGGCCAACCCTACGGGACCCTTGACGGTCGGTAACGCCCGCGCGGCATCTTTTGGCGATACTCTCGGAAATATTCTTAAAAAGACCGGATATGAAGTAACCAAAGAATACTACATCAATGATGTCGGTAATCAAGTGAACAAACTTGTCGAGTCGGTAAAACTAAGAATGGCGGAGTTGAGCGGCGAGAAAGTGGAATTTGCCCCTGATTTATATCAGGGAGAGTACGTGAAAGAAATAGCTAAGGAATTTTTAGAAAAGAAAATACCCAAAGAAGATGCTTATTTCTGGGCTATAAAAGCCATGACAGATAGGGCAAAACATTCTATCAAAAAAATGGGAGTTGAATTTGACGAATGGTTCTCTGAATCTCGATTACATGTAAATGAGAATGGACAACCCTCAAAAACACAAGAAGTTTTAGCCGAACTGGAATCTAAAAAAATTGTTATTGAGGAGGATGGGGCTAAATGGCTTAAGATAAGCGAAGGCCAAAAAGCCGTTCTGGTAAAAAGTGATGGTTCGACGACTTATTTATTGAATGATATTGCTTATACCAAAAATAAGTTTGAGAGAGGATTTACAAGCGCGATTAATATCTGGGGAGCCGATCACCACGGAGATGTGATCAGATTAAAATCTGGCGTGGCTGCGCTTGAATTTGATCCCGACCGTCTTGAAATAATTCTTCACCAGCTGGTTTCAATTAAAGAAAGAGGCGAACTTCAAAAAATGTCCAAAAGAGCGGGTCGGTTTATTTTGTTGGATGATTTACTGACAGAGGTTGGTAAAGATGCTGTCAGATTCTTCTTTTTGGCCAGGGATTTGAATACTCACATGGAGTTTGATATCGATTTGGCAAAAAAACAATCAAAAGAAAATCCTGTTTTTTATATTCAATATGCTTTTGCGCGACTGAACAGCATATTCGAAAAGTTAAAAGTTAAAAGTGAAAATTTAAAAGTTAAAGAAGGGGATTTGGGATTTTTAAAAGAAGAGGAGGAGTTGCGATTACTGAAAGATTTGGTTAAATTTCCGGAAGTTGTTGAAGATATTTCAGAAAATTATCAAGTTCATCATTTGGCGCAGTATGCTTTAAACCTTGCCGGGGATTTCCATAAATTTTATGAGAAGCATCATGTAATTCAGGAAAATGACGCAGAACTTCAATCTGCGCGTCTTGTGCTTGCCAGGGGAGTGCATACGGTTCTAAAGATTTGTCTCAATCTTATGGGTCTTTCGGCTCCTGAGAAAATGTAAAAGAAATGCAAAGGTTCCCGCACCGAGAATATCCATCAGAAGATCGTTTATCGTATCGTTAAGGTCTCCCATAAAATAAGTTTTTATATCGAGTAGGTTGTAAATTATGGGGCTAAGAATGCCGTTTGCTGAATATTCTGTGAATTCCCATATCACTCCTATAAATGAAACTACACCCAAAACGATCAGTGTGTTTTTAATTTTTGAGTTATCAAAAAGGTGGTCTTTCAAATATGCCGAGAATAGAATAGCCACAAAAAATCCTCCTGAAAAATGTAAGATTTGGTCAAACCAAGGAAAAACCAAATGCAATTGGTAGTATAAGCTAACTACGTTTGTCGTAAAAATTGAAATCAAAAATATTATAGCCCTTTTCATGTTTTGAGATTACACTAACACGTTATTGCTTTTTATCAAAATGTAGTGTTTAATATTTGAGCGTTCTTTATTGGGGAGAAAACGATTGATTGCCTCAACACACTTGGTGGTTGGAGCCGCTGCTGGCCTTGCGGTGCAAAGATGTTTGTCGCTTGATGTAAGTAATTCGGAAAAATTATTTTGGGCATTTATTGCCGGATTTGCTTCTCACTTGATACTCGATGCTCTACCTCACAAGGAATACTCGATTCATGGATTACAGCTTTGGCTGGTGCTTTTAATTGAGACGAGTATCGCTTTTGCGTTCACTTTGTTTTTGCAGAACAATTTGTTGTTAATCCTCCTTATCTTTTTGGGAATGGTTGGTGGAGCTTTGCCGGATGTAATTGAACTGGTTTACTTTCATATGTTTAATTGGTCCTGGCTTGGAAGTTTGGGCAGAATTATTCATTTTTGCCATTCCAAAAACCAAGTTAATTCCGTCCTCATATTTAATTTTTATACCCAGGTCATTCTGGCGATGCTTGCTATTGTATTCGTAAGGTTTATCCCTCACCTTTCCGAAAGGTGAGGGGTTTTCTTGTGTTTTGGCCAAAATTAATATAGAATTGTCTAAAATGGCCGATTTTGATTTTCAAAAAAAAGAAAAGAAAATACTGGATTTTTGGAGAGACAATAATATTTTCGAAAAATCTCTTGCCCTTCGACATGCTCAGGGCAAAAAACACTTCGTGTTTTTTGAAGGTCCTCCGACGGCAAACGGTCTGCCCCATATTGGCCATTTCCTGACCAGAATTTATAAGGATGTCTATGGCCGTTACAAAACAATGCGCGGATATTTCGTTTTACGCAAAGCTGGCTGGGATACTCACGGCTTGCCGGTAGAAATAGAGGTTGAGAAAGAATTGGGTTTTAAAAATAAAAAAGATATTGAGGCATACGGAATAGATAAATTCAACAAAAAAGCCAAAGAGAGCGCCTGGAAATACAAGAACGATTGGGAGCAGATGACGAGAAAAATGGGTTTCTGGCTGGACATGAGCGACCCATATATTACATACAAGAACCAATACATTGAATCTCTTTGGGCAATTATAAAAAAGATTTGGAACAGGAACTTATTGTATCTGGCTCATCGGGTTGTGCCATTTTGCACAAGGTGCGGGACGGGGTTATCTTCGCATGAAGTGGCGCAAGGATACAAAACTGTAACTGATAAATCAGCCACAGTTAAATTTCTAATTTCTAATTCCGAATTTCTAAAAAAGTTCCAAGTTTCAGGTTCCAAGATTTATGTTTTAGCTTGGACAACTACGCCATGGACATTGCCTGGCAATGTTGCTTTGGCGGTAGGGAAAGAGATTGTTTATGTTCTAGTTAAAAAAGAAAATGAAAAATATATTCTCGCTAAAGATTTGGCCGAAAAAGTTCTTGGCGGTGGCTACGAAATAGAAAAAGAAATGAAGGGAAGTGAATTGGTCGGTATGGCATACGAGCCGTTGTTTGATATTAAAGAACTAAAATCTGGTACGTCGTACAAAATTTATGACGCTGACTTTGTCTCAACGATTGACGGAACGGGCGTTGTCCACACGGCTGTAATGTATGGTGAGGATGATTACAATCTGGGAACAAAGATTGGTTTACCTAAATTTCATACAGTTGATGAACGGGGGAGATTTATAAGTGTTAGTAAAGAGCTTGATGATAAATATGTTAAAGACCCTGAGACCGAAAAATTAGTAATTAGAGAATTAGAAATTAGAAACTTGTTGTTTAAAGTCGAGGACTTTGAACACGACTATCCTTTTTGTTGGAGATGCGATACTCCGCTTCTGTATTACGCCAAAGAATCGTGGTTCATCAAAATGTCGGCGGTAAACAGAGAACTATTTAAAAATAATCAAAAGATAAATTGGTTTCCTGAACATATTAGAGATGGACGTTTTGGCCAATGGCTGAAAGAAGGCAAGGACTGGGCATTTTCGCGCGAAAGATACTGGGGAACCCCTTTGCCGATATGGAAATGCAATGATTGCGGTGGGTTTATGGCGGTCGGTTTGCTTGAGGATCTGGAAAAATACAGATTTAAATCGAAGAACGAATATTATATTTTACGGCATGGCCATAGTGAAAAAAATTCCGATGGCGATAAACCGGAGATAATTAGTTCCAGGTTGGAACATGATAAGTATCACTTGACTAAAAAAGGAATTGATCAGATCAAAAAAATTGCCAAGCAACTCAACAAAAGAGGCGGTGTCGATATTATTGTAACCTCCCCCTTTTTCAGAGCTAAAGAAACTGCAAAAATAATTGCCGATGAATTAGGCATAAAAATACAAGTAGAGAATGTTATTGGGGAGATAGATCATGGTTCTGTCTGTGAGGGGAAAAGTGAACATGTTTGTGGTATTTACCAGGATATTCATGATTGGGAAACCAAAACCGCTGATGGAGAAAGTTGGGGAGATGTTCGAAGTAGAATGTCCCGATTTATCCGGCAATTGGATGAAAAACATGATGGCAGAAGAATATTAATTGTAAGCCACGGAGATCCGCTTTGGCTTCTGGAAACATTTGTCCGGGGGCTTACTAAAGAAGAGACGATTTTGGACGGAGGAAGGTCAATGCCGCCGCAAGGAGAGTTAAAGAAAATAGATTTAAAAAACTGGCCATATGACGATGATGGAGAATTAAATCTGCATAGGCCCTATATAGATCAGATAGTGCTGAAGTGTCAGAAGTGTGGGAGCAAGATGGCAAAAATTCCCGACCTGATAGATGTGTGGTTTGATTCAGGAGCGATGCCTTATGCCCAATGGCATTGGCCCTTCGAGAACGAAAAAATGTTCAAAGAGCAGTTTCCGGCTGACTTTATCGTTGAAGCGATAGATCAGACAAGGGGCTGGTTCTTTACCCTTCTTGCCATATCGACTTTGCTTGAAAAGGGCGCGCCTTATAAAAATGTAATGGTGCTTGGCCATACGCTCGATGAAAAAGGCGCCAAGATGTCCAAGTCCAAAGGTAATTACGTGCCGGTGATGGAATTCATGGATAAATATGGCGTTGATGTTTTGAGGTGGTATTTTTTGTCTTCAATGACGATAGGGGAAAGCAAAAGCGTTATTCCTAGAGAGATACAAGATAAACAAAAAGGATTTTTCAGCACCCTCGGAAATTGTATCAAATTCTATGAATTGTATGCAGGAAATGAAAAGTTAAAAGCGCAAAGCAAAAAAGATGATTCAGAAATTTTTAGTTTTTCGTTTCCAACCCTAAACTTATTAGACAAATGGATATTGTCAAAACTAAACGGATTAATAGAAGAAGTATCAGACGGCTTGGATAAATATAACCCGACTTCGGCGGCCAAAGCGATAGAGAAATTTGTGGCGGAGGACTTATCCAACTGGTGGTTAAGGCGTTCCCGAAGAAGAAAAGAAGCTCTTGGCTTGTTAAGATTTTTGCTTTTAGAAATTGCAAAAATAATTGCTCCGTTTATTCCATTTACAGCAGAAGATATCCATATGCGTATGCATCATGGCCAAAACGTTGGAACACAAAGTGTCCATCTTCATGACTGGCCGAAAGTAAATAAAAAATTAATAGACAAAGAGTTGGAAAAACAGATAGAAGAAGTTCGAAATGTTGTCACAATCGGCTTGGCACAAAGAAAAGAAAAACAAATCAAAGTCCGTCAGCCGTTGAGAGCGGTATGGCTTGGTCTTTCAAACGAATTTCAGAAAGACTTAGAGGTTTTAATTAGGGAAGAATTAAATGTGAAAGAAGTTGTTTACAACAAGAGTCAAAAAGAATTGGTTGTTTTGGATACAGAGCTTGATGAGGTGTTAATTCATGAAGGTTATGCCAGAGAACTAATGCGTCAGATACAAGACATGAGAAAAGAAGCCAAATATAAAGTTGATGAGGAAGTATTCGGGCAATGGCATTCGGATGATCCGGATTTATCGACAGCAATAAATAGATGGAGCGATGAGATAAAGAAAGATGTTTTATTGAATAGTTTTGATAATAGTCAAAAAGGCAATAAGGTTTTTGATGTCGAAAAAGAATTTGAATTAGTGTCGGGAAAAAAGATTTGGGTCGGTATTAAAAAATAATGAAAAGAGTATTCATAATTCATGGCTGGGGAGGGAATCCTAACGAACCATGGCCTAAATGGTTGAGGCGACAAATAGAAGCCAATGGATTCGAAGCAAATAGTCCGGAAATGCCGAATGCTTGGCATCCTAAAATTTCCGAATGGGTTAATAAACTGAACGAATCAGTTAGAAATGCAGATGAAGATACATATTTTGTGGGGCATAGTATTGGTTGTCAGGCGATAATGAGGTATTTGGAACAACTTCCTCAAAACGCTAAAATTGGCGGAGCGATATTTGTGGCAGGTTGGTTTAATTTGACTGATGAAACATGGGATGAGGGTTACACTAAAGAAGTAGCCGATAAATGGATAAACACACCGATTAACTTTGAAAAAACGAGACAACATTCAATCAAATTTATACTGATTAATTCAGACAACGATCCCTATGTGCCATTGAGTGACGCGGAATTATTCAAAAATAATCTTGGGGCAAAAATTATAATATTGAATAACAAAGGTCACATTTCTGGCGAAGATGGCGTGACTGAATTGCCGATTGTTTTGGAAGAATTATTAAAAATGGTATCCGAATAGCCTTAACGAATAGGCACATACGAATAAAGTTATGGAAAATTTAGGACAAAAAGTTCAACAAATCGAAGAGCGGAATATAAAAGTTGAGGCCGATAAGGCGTGGGAGACGAGTTGGGTGAGGAGGTTGCTTCTTGCCACCTTTACATATTTGGCCGTTGGGGTTTATCTTTGGGCGATTGAAATTCAAAGGCCGTGGCTGAACGCCATTGTGCCGGCGGCGGCGTTTATGCTCTCAACCCTGACCATGCCGTTCTTCAAAAAATTGTGGATTAAGAAACAGCCAAACTATAGTGGTCTGACCACTATAATATTGTTATGAGGGTTGAGCCATTTACGTTAGGTTCCTATGTGCACGTACTCAAAAGAGGTGCTCGTGGGATAGATATTATTCGTGATGAATCGGACATGTGGCGTTTTTTGCGTATTTTATTTTTTATGAATGATGAACATGTTGATTTTAATTGGGCGGTTGCAACAAAAGGAAAAGAGTTATTTTATCGTCCTGAAAATTGGCCGACACGAAAACCGTTAGTAAATATCCTGTGTTATACATTAATGCCCAATCATATTCATTTGTTATTTAAAGAAATACGCAAGGGTGGCATGTCTTTATTTATGAAAAAAATCGGCCAAAGTATGACAGAGCATGCGAATTTCAAATATAAAGAAAAAGGAAGTTTATTTCAGGGTTCATATAAGTCAAAAACAGTAAAAAATACTGAATATTTGCGACACGTAGCGATTTACATAATGGTTAAAAATGTTTTTGAACTTTACCCTAAAAATGGGATAGTTGGTGCACAGAAAAATTTTGAAGATGCGTGGCAATGGGCAAAATCATATAATTTTTCTAGTATAGGTGACTATTCGGGTGTTCGTAGGAATTCCCCCATTGTTGCCAAAGAGGTTATTGGAGAAATTTTTAATACTCCGGCACAATTTAAATCTTTTTCACGCGATATTATCTTGGCAGGAAAGTGGGCGCGAGCGGAATTCGAGTAATTATAGTAATTATAGTGGTCTGACCACTATAAATCAAAAATGCGGATGAGGGCGATTATTATAAAAAAACAGAATACCAATGAATACGACCAGTTCGTAACTTGTTATACTCAAGAACTTGGGAAGCTTACGGCCATTGCTAAGAGCATTTTAAAACCGAGCTCTGTTCAGGCCATGCATCTGGATGTTTTGAATTTGGTGGAGTTTGAATTGATTAACGGAAAAGCAATGCCGATAATCGCCGGAGCTCAATCCGAAAATTCTTATCGTGACCTGAAAGATTCCGTCCCGTCTTTGGCGGTGGCGTATTTTTTCTCGGAGGTCATTGATAAGATGGTTCCTGAACTTGAAAAAGACGAACAGCTTTGGAAATTTATGGCAGATTTGTTTGATAAATTAAATCGATTTGAGCCGAGCTTAACTTTTTTGCGACAAAAGCAGTTTGCTTTGCTTGGTTTGCTTGGGTATTCTCCAGAAGTTGCCGTCATACGACGACCGCTTCTTTCGCTACGCTCTGGGGTTGCCGTTTCTGCGTCCTTTGAGCCGAATCGTCCTGGGTTTACAATACTGGATGATGCTTTTGAATATAATGCCGGGTTTAGATTAAAGTCATTAAATTTTCTGCATTCCGTGTTAAGATAGATGTAGTCGTATGCAATTTCTATATAATCACAATCAATTATTGAAATGGCTGGTTCTACTGGCCTTATTACTGGCTATCGTCAGCTTTCTTTCGTTCTGGTTCGGAAGTCCGTCCTTTTCCGAGTCGGGAGTTAAGTTGGAAATAGAAGGACCGAATCAGGTATCAGTAGGCGACGAGGTGGTTTATAAACTGAAATATTCTAACGACACCAAACTTGATCTGAACAATATGACGTTCAAATTCACTTATCCCGACGACTCGGTTGTTTTGAAAGACGGAGTAGTAGTCAAGAACCTTTCAGAAACATTTACCCTTGACCAGTTATCGCCCGGACAGGAAGCGGAAAGAGAATTCAAAGCTTTTCTTGTTGGTGACAGAGGAAATATCAAAACAGCCAAAGTAGAGCTCTCTTACCGCGCCGGAGATTTAAGGACGGCTTTTCAGAAAATAACATCAATTTCTTCAACGATAATCGGTCTGCCGGTCTCACTTACTTTGTCTGCACCGCCAAATTCGGTTCCCGGCCAAGCGGTAAGTTATGTGCTGGATTATCGCAACGAATCAAGCGATGATATTTATGATTTGAAATTTGAATTTGATTACCCCGACGGATTTAGTGTTCAGAGATCCACCCCTTCGCCCAATGCGGGAAACTATGTTTGGCTCGTTCCTGTTTTAAAAAAAGGCAACGGCGGAAGGATAAACATTGCCGGTCAATTGAATGGAAAAGAAGGGGAAACTAAAAACATTTCAGTTGTGCTGAAAAGAAAAATAGGAGACCAATATGTAAACTACGAAAAAGCCGAGACTTCATCCGTTATCGCCAATTCTTTGCTGAACGCAGAGATGTTGGTAAACGATTCTTCGGATTATTCCGCTTTTGCTGGCGATGATTTAAATTATGTAGTCAAATATTCCAATAGTTCCAACTACAATCTTATCGGAGTAAACCTAATGGTAAAACTGGAAGGCGAGATGTATGATATTTCAAGCTTGGATACGAAAGGCGGTTATTATGATAATTCCAATAATACCATTACGTGGAATGCCAGCACTATGTCTGATTTTGCAAATTTGTCTCCCAACAAGAAAGGCCAGTTATCTTTCAGGGTGAAACTTAAAAGCAGCATTCCTTCGGGAGCAACCGGTTCTAAAAATCTTTTTGTAAGGGCTTCGGCAAGGTTAAGTACGCCAAATGTGCCGTCCGGTGTTGGCGGGGACGAGGTCTTCGCAGAAACAAATTTAGTCACAAAAATATCCACCCAGCCAACCCTGAAACAAACCGTTTATTATAATGATTCAGCTTTTGGTTCATCCGGTCCGTTGCCTCCCGAAGCCGGAAAGGAAACCCTATTTACTGTTCACTGGCAGATAACTAATCCCGGAAACGATATGAGCGGAGTCCGAATTAGCGGCATCTTGCCGGCAGGCGTGAGCTGGAATAGTGTTGTCAGTGTTGGTTCGGGGCAGTCGGAACCAACTTTCAATAAAAATACTTCCGAAGTGGTATGGAATCTGGGAGTTCTTCCGCAGGGAGTCGGCGTGTTAGGAGCCAAATACGAAGCGAGTTTCCAAGTAACCGTAAAACCGGCGACAAACCAGAAGGGAAGCGCTGTCTTGCTTGTAAAAGATTCTAAGCTTTCAGGAACAGATACCTTTACCAAACAAAACATAATCGTTCCCGTGGGAGATATTTCGACCAACGATTTAATTGACCGTCCGAGCGAAGGAATAGTGCAATAGTCAAATTTAAACATTTAAACATGGAGTCTAATTTATTAGAAAAAATAGTTTCATTATGCAAACGGAGAGGATTTATATTTCCCGGATCGGAAATTTATGGCGGACTTTCGGGTATCTATGATTACGGCCCGTTGGGGGTTGAACTTGTTAATAATGTAAAACAAGCATGGAGAGAAGAGATGTTCCGCCGGCAAGATAATATTTTTGAGCTGGACAGCAGTATCCTGATGCAGCGGCAAGTATGGGAAGCCTCGGGCCATACCTCGGCCGGATTCACTGACCCGTTACGGGAATGTAAAAAATGCCATCGGCGTTATCGAGCTGACCATTTAATAGAAGAAGGCATAGATAAATGTCCGAATTGTGGCGGCGAACTGATGGAGCCGAGGAGCTTTAATTTATTGGTTGAAACTCACTTAGGACCGGTCAAAGACGATTCATCACTGACATATTTGCGCGGAGAAACGACCCAGGGTATTTACGTCAATTATAAAAATGTGAAAACATCTATGTCGGCTGAAATTCCATTTGGTATCGCTCAGAT